>CABSEJ010000122.1 GCA_902476765.1 uncultured Blautia sp. | reverse complement strand
CTGCCTGAAACAGCAGTACCGGTATAGAAATGCTGCGGCAGGATGTTTTCAGAAGCTCATGGCTCATCCGGTAGGCCTCCAGCCCCCAGCTGTAGCTTGCCCCGCTGTTTTGCAGCAAAGGTTCTTTTTGCTTTATTTTATAGTAATAATCAAACCTGGCTCTGGACATACAGCAGCTCTCCTCAAAGCACTCATCATCCTGAAAGGCATGCTGTCCTACAGCGAATTTTTCTCCCTTTCCCATTTTGCACATAAGATAAGCTACACTGTGGGCGAAGACCGGAGGAAAAGGGTCTGTCCTCTGCAAAATCATAGGTGCATTTAGTATGGCCTTCCGGAACATACCGGGGCACCTGCCCAGGGTAATGCCGGCAATGGCTCCGCCCATGGAATGGCCGAAAAGATACAGGGGAAGTCCGTGATTTTCCTTTCTGGCATGGTAGGCCACATAGGCTAAATCCCTGGCATACCGCTCATAGCTGTCAATATGGACCTTGCTGTAAGCTCCGGTCAGACGATAAGAATGGCCATGGCCGCAGTGTTCCGGAATATAGGTAGAATATCCTGCCTGAAAAAAGTAGTAGGCCAGCTCCCTATATTTTTCCCCACTCTCACAAAACCCATGAGAAATCAAAATCACACCTTTGGGATGGGGATTGTGACAGGACAGACAAAAAATCCCACGTCCTTTTTCCCTGAAATAATATTTTTCCCTTCCATAAGCCTGAAAACAGGGCTTTACCCTGCTTTCCATTTCCTGGGCTAAATTCTCCTCCCTTAAAAGATGCAGCTTCATCATTTCCGCTCCCTTCTTCGTCTCTGTTTTTCGAAATGGATATACCGTCTTGCCTGTCCTATGTCCGTGAATCTGTGCAGCAGGCTTGCCATCGGTCGGGCATGTTCAGAACTTTCATAACAAGTGCAAAAAATAGGTCAAAGCCAGCATATCTGCACTTCCTCCCGGACTGATATTGTGCTTTACAAAATAGGCGTCCAGGGCAGGCAGAATTTCCAGCTGCTTCCTGTAGTCCTTCCGGTCCAGGAATTTCTTCAGAACTCTCTTGATTTTCTCTGCGGTTTTATAATCTGAACGGCTGATAATATTGGTATCCTCTGTATTTGCAATATAATAAAGCAATACCAAAAGTCCGGCATCATTGAGGGAAAAGCCTTTATCTAAAAGGTTCTCAAAATAGGGCAGTCCTTCCTCCAGGACATGGGGGAATCCCAGAAAGGCTTCTCCCCGTACACCCCGGATACCGTATTTTTCATACAGCATTTCTCCGTTGCTGGGGCTTTTCTGTTCTTCCTTTTTTCCCCTTTTTTTCCTGCACTCATAATCCTCCAGAATATGCTTCATCATATGGCGGCACAGCCGGCCATATACCCGGGCTTTTTCTGTTCCGATAATCTTGCAGTTTTTGTAAGACACAGGCTCTGCGTTCTGTCTTTCAAATATTTGTTCTGCAGGTCTGCTCCTCCCTAAGATATTCCGGCTAAATGTTTTTTCTCCCCAGTATCCTGCCTCATATCCGGCAACAGCGCAGAAGATTCCCCCGGAAAATATCATCCCCTTATGGGTATTCACTCCTCCTGTAGCCTGAAGCATGGTTTTCTCCGCCTCCTGCCCCAGGTTCCGAAGTTTTGGAAAAAGCTGCTCTAAATCTTCCGGCTTTTGTGAAAAATCCAGTCCCTCCCTGGCGCAGCAGGTAAAATATGGGACCAGGGCCCGGGCGCTGGCCACAAAATGTTTTCTCTCCATATCCTTATGTGCGCCTCTGTGAACCCGGTCCACAAGGCCGGGTTTTAAGGTGGTATCTACTTCCCATAACAGAGCCTTTTCCATAAGCCTTCCCAATTGGGCGGCCTTTTGCTCCTGATAAAAATTTTCCATCACAGCCGTAACTTTTTCCATAAGCTCTGCCGCACTATGCCTTCTGGAACGGCCGCAGAGAAAAGCCGGCCTGCCGCAAAGCAGGCAGAGCCGCTCCGGAAAGCCCAGCTCCTGTCTGGAAATTTTTCTTCCCTTTTTATCCAGCACGTCAAAATCAAAAAGCCGGCCCAAAGGATGACTTTCCTCCTCCAGACACAAGGCTCTTTTCACAGCATAAGGGGAACCCTGGACTCTGTAGAAAGCCTGGTATCCGGTATGTTCCCGGCTCTCTCTTTTTTCCAAAAGCTCTGTTTTCTGTGCTTCCAGCACATGTTCAATCAGGCTCTCTCCCACAAAAAAGCTCCATTCTGCCAGAGGAAAGATTTTCACCGGACCGGGAATATTCAGGGTAAAGCTTACCAGTGTTTCTCCCCCCTTAGCTAAAAGCTCCTGCTGTATCTGGCTTCGCTTCTCTCTGGCATCTAAAATTTCTGTCATAGAAGCTTCTTTTCCCCTGCACCAAACTTCCCTTCTCATAGCCTGTCCCTCTGGAATTCTTCAAATCCCCGGGAAAGACCAGCTTTTTCAAGAAGTGTTTCTCTTAAAGCCTGCCCTTCCCGTGAGGCCAAATACCCGTAGGTGGAAGCAGGTACCAGCTTTTCTACTTCTTCCAATTTCCCCTCCAGGAATTTTTCCCGCACCAGGGTTGCGCTGATAATTTTATCCTCTGCCCTGGCTCGTGATATTTCCACTACCTCTATACCGTATCCCGGCAGTAATTTTTTCATCTGCTCATTATAAAGTCTGGTAATGGTGGAGAAAGGTTCCTCTCCCACATACCGCCGCTCAATATGAAAAGCCTCTTTAAAATACACGCCAAAAATTTTCAAATCCAGCACTGCCGCCTGGTCCGAGGCATTTGCTTTGTCCTTTAAAAAATAATCCGGAAAGGTGGCATGGGAAATCAAATATTTCGAACTACCATGGACGTACACACCTTCTAAATCCCGGCAGCCCTCCTGCACCAGCTTCAGTCTTACCTGAGAGGGAAATTCTGAAGCGTCCTGGGACAGTACAAACACATGAAGCAGCCGGCAATCTCTGGCCGCCTGCCGGATAAGGTATCTGTGCCCTTTAGTAAAAGGATTAGCATTCATGACAATGGCACCCACAGGCTTTCTTTCATCTCTCTGAAAGGGTTCCGCCTCTTTTTCCACGTATTCCCGGATTCCCTCTCTTCTGTTCTCCATAAGAAGCATATCCCTGGTGTCCATCACATAATAGAACCCCATGTCTCCGAAAATTTCCCGGTACCGGGGTTTGGTAAACAAAAACAAATGGGGAAAGCCTTCCTGACAGGCATTCTTCATCAGTTCCGTAACCACTGCCTGCAAAAGGCCTTCCCCCTGAAATTCATCTTCAATAGCAATACATTTTAAAACATTATCCTGTCTGGAGCCACAGCCAGCCAGCCTTCCGTCTTTGGTACAGAGCATAACAGAATACTGAATCTGACTGTCATAATCCAATCCGCTTTTTCCTAAAAAAGCCTTCAGCTTCTCCAGCCTGCGCCCGGTAAAAGGAAAGCCTTCCTCCAAATAAAAATTTCCTCTGTCCATCCGTTCCTCCCTGGTTTTCTGATGGTTTTATTTTATGATTTTATCCAAGGAAAATCAAGGAGAATAGCAGAATTATTATTTTATATATTTTTCCCTTCACCCATCTGGTATATACGGTCAAAAAGCCCTTTCATCTGGTCTTGAATATTATGGCTGATAAGGATTACCGTAAGTTCTTTGTTCCGCAAAAGCTGCTCTTCCACAATTCTGGCATTTTCCCGGTCTAATGCAGAGGTTCCCTCATCCATGATGATAACGGACTTCTTTTGCAGCAGGGCTCTGGCAATGGCAACCCGCTGTCGCTGTCCTCCTGACAGATTCTTTCCATCCTCTCCCACCTCTTTATTCAGCAGCCCGGGCTCCATAAATTCTTCCAAAGCGCTGTTGCGGAGAGCTTCCCGGATTTCTTCACTGCTGTATGTATCCTGAAAAAGCGTAATATTTTCTCGGACAGTACCCGGAAAAAGATAGGTATTCTGGTCAATATAGGCCATCTGTCTGGTCAAAAAATCCTCAGCAAATTCTTTCTGGTCTTTTCCGTCAAAGGTGATGGAACCTTGATAGTCTTTCAAATAGCCTATCATCAATTTCAAAAGTGTTGACTTACCGCAGCCGCTGGGTCCGGACAGCGCATATTTCTTCCCTTTCTCAAAAACCATAGAGACTTGGTGCAAGACCGGCTTATCTCCGTATGAATAAGAAATATCGTTCAGCTCAATCTCTTTTTTCACAGAGGGAAGCTGCGTCCTGTTATCCTGTTGTTTCTCAGGGAAATGGAATTTTCCCACGAAAACCTTTCCTGCAGACAATGTCATAACGTCGTCCACAATCAGCTGAAAAGAATTAAAAAATAAACCGCTGAGCGTCCCTACAGCTAAAACTGTACCATAGGAAATCAATTGGTTAGCCGCAAGCAAAGCTGTAACTGCCGTACAGGCAAACTGTCCCATCACATTAAGAATTCCCAGTACAGTTTGGGCCTGCACATTTATCACTGACATCTGGTAGTTTTTCTTTTCCAGCCCTTCCCCGGCCTTTTGCGATTTATCCGTAAAAAGAGGAGTTCGCTGAAATACTTTAGCAGTCAAAAAGCCTCCCAGAATTCCTTTCATCTCTCCTGTATAAATTTCTTGCTGCAAAGAGAGATTTTCAGCTCCTTTCTGTATCCTTCCCGCAAAAATTCTTGGAGAAACCACCAGAATCAATCCTACTAATGCCATCAAAACAGCAATCAAAACATGAATCCTCACAATGACCAGGAAGGTAAAGGTCAGACAGCAGGCTTTATATTGGATTCCGTAGAATGGCACCAACGCTTTTTGCTCAAGCTGCATAAAATCATTAGTATACCAGGAAACATAATCCCCTATTTTTCGAGAATTAAATTCTTGATAATCCATGCCCGCAATGTAAGCCGTCACCCTTCCTCGGAAATCTAGCTTAATTTTCCGTATTACTCCTGCCTGCAAAACCGAATACAAAAACTCAAAGAGAAAAGCCCCCCAGCCACAGAGTCAACAACAGAGCAAAAATCATCACTACCTTCTTAATTTGGCCCATAAGAACTGTGTCCAAAAGCTGTGTCAGCATAGAACTGGATGTTACCTGAAATAGGCTGGTGCAGAGAATACAGAAAAAAATAATCATGTTCTGCTTTTTCCATTTAAAAAATATTTCTTTCATATTGCGTCTTCCTTTCTTACTCTCTCATGCTTTTTCCAACATCTATATAATTCAACTTTATCCCAAGTCTTAAATCTTCTAACTCAACTTTTGGTACCTTCAGTGTACAAAGGGCCAAACGCCTCTGCCATGTACACTGAAGGTACCTGGAAATCAAATACATATTCCATTTATATATCCTTCCTTATCGCTTACATGAAAGATAATAAGGTTTTTTGCAACAAAAAAACATAACGTATCCGGTTAATTCAAATTCACCGAATACGTTATGTTATTCTGTTTCATGCGACACCTTCAATATTTTTATAATACGTTTTCATAATCTCCAGATTTGCTTTATTTTCTGGATACATTTTACATAGTTCATAAGCCGTCCAGATATATCTCCTGCCTGTTTCTATATCTTTCGTGCATTTTGGCTCTTTCTTATGTTTTTCTATTAAATTCCATCCGATATTAAAATAAAAATTATACAGATAATTGTACTGCTTTTTTTCCTTCAACCATTTTATTCCTTTTACGCATACTTGGATACTATCATCGTATCTTCCCATACGGCCTAAAAAGCTGGAATAAATAACCAGCATAGCATATCTGGGCTTATAGTCTCCAATCTTCCCAAAATCCGTATAATATTTCTCTAAAGCTTCCATAATCATAACTGCTTCCGCATACTCCTCGTGTTCTCCATAAGCAGTCCCTATATTGCAGGCTATCCAAAATTCTGTCTCTGTATAAATATGTCCTGGTATTTCTTTTTTGCTGTCAAATTCCGGAAAAGTCAGTCGAAGTAATTTTTCTAATTCTCGAATATAGTTTTTCCAATCTATATGTCCTTGCCTGTAATCTATCCCTAACTCAATTCTTCCTAAATACTGTTGATTTTCCTTATAATCTAGCTGTAATGTCTCTTCTTGTCGTATATCACAAAGCATACGCCGCACTTCTAAAAATTCTCCCCTCTCCATAGCGGAAAAAATTTCCTTCCTTTTTTTCTCTCCATATCCAGCCGTTCTGTTTGTACAGGGAACAGATAAATATCTCCCGGTCCTCCCAGCCGTTCCATAAGGAGCTGAAACTTCTCTGCCGTAGGGTTCAAGCTTCCATTTTCATATCTGGACAAAGTAACCGGCTCACAGATTCCTTCGGCCAGTTCCTCCTGGGTCATTCCTTTGCGTTTTCTCAGATACTGTATCATAAATCCCTTGCTATATTGGGCCATTCTTCTACCTCCCTGTTGATTGCCTCTATGTCTTCTGAAATGTCTACTTCAGATAGTTTCAAGGCAAAAATCTGCTTTTCCCGTTCTAATTTCACTGCATAATCCAATATTCCCAGTTTCTCCTCTGACTGGTTCAGGATTTCAAGAGCTTCTTCCAAGCCATCCATGGCATAGTATTTTAAAAGCAGTTTCCTGGCTTCCTCGGCCGCTTTACAGGCGCTCCCCCAATTTCCTTCTTCCAGAGCCCTTTTCGCCAGCCACAGCAAAAGCTTAGGATACAGAAGACCTTTTACCGTATAGGAGGTCTCCCGCTTATCCAGATATTGTTTCAGAAGATTAAAAAGCTTCCATCCCTCCTCTTTTCTCCTCTCTCCCATATAAACTTCTCCTAAACAGTACAAGGTATACAATTCTTGTCCCGACAAAAATCCCTGTTCCAGAACCTGTTCATATTCTTCCAGGTCTGTGTAGCACAAAGCTCTTTTTAACAGTATCTCTCCTTTTTCCCAATTTCTTACTATTATCTGATTTTGGCCTTTTACAAAATCTATGTATGCATGATGAAGGTTTTTATCCCTTTTTATGAGAGCTTTATAATCCCGGAGAATTTTCTCTACAACTTCACCTTTGTGATTTTCTAAAGCCTTCTGGATTTCCCTGCGCATCATGGACAGTTCAAATTCATTTGCATCCGTAATAAAATCCATTTGCTGAGTTTCAGCTCCCAGCCGGGAAAGCAAAGCCTCTGCCAGAAATTTTCCAGGCTCCCGTTCCCCCTGCTCATACCTGGATAAAGCAGTAAGAGAACACAAACCTCTGGCTATCTGTCCTTTGGCTGCACCTGTTTTTTTCCGCAGTCTTTCTAACAGCTCTCCTATGGTCAATTCCTGCATACTCGTCACCTCTTATTTCTTTCATGCTTTCTTTCTCTATAGACACATTCTCAAAACGGCACAGTTCTCAACAGAACCATGCCGCTTAGACTAAAGGCAACGTTTATCATCACATCACTGCCTTTAATTTTCATTTCCAAAAAGTTTGTTTCTCATCTGTCCCCACATCTGAATCAGGAAATAGTCATAGGCCCTGTCAAAAAGAAACAGTGCAAGTTGTCCCCCCAGGATAAAAACCAAAATCATGGTGCGGGAAATATCTCCTGCAAAAAGCAGCTTGGGGAACAGCAGAAGGGCTGGTATATACATCAGATTAAACAAAAGTACCTTCCCTGCAGTCAGTAGCAGCTTTTTTCTTTTCCATTGGGCATGAAGTCCCAGGAAATACCAGAAAAATTCTACTCCCAGCACATATATTCCCATCATTCCATAGGTTATACAGTACAGCTTCTGGGGCGCAAAAACAAAGCCCAGCAAACCGCAGCCTATGAAAAAGGCGGCCCCATATTTCAGTCCGAATTCCCGGACAATGATTCCGATAAAAAAGGCGGCGGCAGCCAGGAAAAACAAAGTATTAAAGTCAAGCACACCGCTCAGCACAATCAATACCACAGCCAGTGCCATCAAAAGCCCGGACACCGCCAGTTTTTTTGTCTTTACATGCATGAGCAAAGGTCTCCTCCCATACACTCACAAAGGCTGTCTGCGCACCACAGGTCGCAGCATAAATTTCCGGTTCCGCAGGTAGAATTATTATATCCCCCTCCGTAAGGAGAACTCCCTCCCTGATACCGGTTGCTGTTCCATTGAAGCCGGTTCACCAGATTGGCATACTCCGGATTAGAAGGGTCCATGCTCTGGGCCTGTCTTGCCATATTCAGAGCATTTACATTGTTGCCCATGCCCATATTGGCGCAGGCGCTCAGATAATACCACTGGGCATTACGATTGCTCATTCTGGACAGTACGTTAAGAGCCTGCTGATACTGCCTGGCATTGATGTAATTGTATACTGCCTGAAACTGCAGATTATCCTCACTGGATGTACTGCTCTGGTAACCGGAATTCTGGTAGCTGCTGTGTCCATAGCCTTCGTATCCGCTCTGGTAGCCCCCGTCTCTTTCTCTCATAATCTGGTCATAAGCTTCCTGAACCTCTTTAAATTTCTCCTCCGCCAAATCTGACAAAGGGTTATCCACATAAGAATCGGGATGGTACTTTCTGCTTAAATCCCGGTATGCTTTCTTAATCTCGTCATTGGAGGCGTTGGGTGACACGCCTAATATTTCATAAGGATTATTTACCATGGTTCTCTTTGTTCTCCTGTCTTTCTTTTTGTATTTTGTTATATTTGGACCAAACGCCGCTGTATAGAATGTTTCTCAGGATTTCTCCGTCCTGGAGGCAGGGCAGCTTCTCAAAAGCTCCTGTGGCCTCCGCCATCATCATAAGCAGCATCTGATGTACCTGCTGTTCGTACTCCTCTTCCTTTTTACAGGCTTCCTTTACCTGTCTCAAAGGATTATAGGAATTAGTCTCTAAATCTTTCGGAAGGTCATCGTATGCATCCATCAGATAAATAAATTTTCCCAGATAGAATCCGAATTTTCTTAAATTTTCCTCCCACATATCCTGGCGGTATACAAACAACTCTTCCATAAGAGCCCCAAAGGCCCCCGCCGCCATATCTACATCCCCGATTCCCTGTTCCTCATACATAGTCAGCAGCCTTAGCTGCTTTTTAATAACCTGGGCCTGTCTGGGATACTCCTTACAGACCTGGGCCGCTTTTTTCCGGAACAAATGGATTCCTGAAAGTCCCAGAAAGCTTTTGTCATCCTTCCAGTCGTCCTCAAAATTAAAATAAGCCAGAAGAATATTCATCTTAGCCCCGTACTGGGAAATTTCATTTTGCAATATAGGAATTTTTTTCACCGGATGAAGAGGACAATGGGAGGCATATTCCCTGGTGCTGCTCTCGTAAAGAGAGGTGAGAAACAGAATAAGGAAGGTCATATCATAGGTAAGTGTCATACGTCCCCGAAATCCATACTCTTCCTGCAGGGTACGGCACAAGCCGCAGTAAAAGGCCTTATATCTGTAAAACTCCTTCACCTTCAGCTCCGGCTTATCAATTGTCACATATCCAAACATTTTTCGCCTTTCTGCAAATTAGCTGCTGAAATCTTTACTTATATTATCCCTGATTATCCTCTATCCTATCATGAAAGTTTGGGGGATTCAACCGTTTTCCGCCTGTAGGGCTCCTTGATTTTTCTTCTGATTTCCGTTATACTGAGTGAAGCTTAATCTCGTTTTTGACAGTTAGAAACAAATAACAAGTGCCACAATCCTTGAAAACACT
>CABSEJ010000121.1 GCA_902476765.1 uncultured Blautia sp. | reverse complement strand
CTATGGCTCATCAGTTTGACGCACTGGTAATGGTTCCAAACTGTGACAAAAATGTGCCGGGCCTTTTAATGGCAGCCGCCAGAATCAATGTGCCTACTGTATTTGTAAGCGGCGGTCCTATGCTGGCCGGAAAGGTACATGGCCAGAAGAGAAGCCTTTCTTCTATGTTCGAGGCAGTGGGTGCCTACAGTGCAGGAACGATGAGCGAGGCTGAGGTAGAGGAGTTTGAGAACAAGGTATGTCCTACCTGTGGTTCCTGCTCCGGTATGTATACGGCCAACAGTATGAACTGCCTTACAGAGGTATTAGGCATGGGACTCCAGGGCAACGGTACTATCCCCGCTGTATATTCCGAGAGAATCAAGCTGGCTAAACATGCCGGAATGATGGTTATGGAGATGTACAGAAAAAATATCCGCCCGAGAGATATTATGACAAAAGACGCTATCATGAATGCCCTTACCGTGGATATGGCCCTGGGCTGCTCCACTAACAGTATGCTTCATCTGCCGGCCATAGCCCACGAAATCGGCTGGGATTTTGATATTACCTTTGCTAACCAGGTAAGTGAAAAAACCCCGAATCTGTGCCATCTGGCTCCTGCAGGTCCCACCTACATCGAGGACTTAAACGAAGCCGGAGGAGTGTATGCGGTGATGAACGAGCTGGCAAAGAAGGATTTACTGAATCTGGACTGTATGACGGTCACCGGAAAAACAGTGGGAGAGAATATCAAAGGGTGCATCAATAAAAATCCGGAGGTTATCCGTCCTGTGGAGAATCCTTACAGCCAGACCGGCGGCCTGGCCGTCTTAACCGGCAACCTGGCTCCCCACGGCGGCGTGGTAAAGAAAAGCGCTGTGTGTCAGGAAATGATGGTTCATGAGGGGCCGGCCAGAGTCTTTGACTGTGAAGAGGACGCTATTGCTGCTATCAAAGGAGGCAGCATTGTATCCGGAGACGTGGTTGTCATCCGCTATGAAGGCCCAAAAGGCGGCCCGGGTATGAGAGAAATGCTGAATCCCACCTCAGCTATTGCGGGAATGGGACTTGGTTCTTCTGTGGCCCTTATTACAGACGGACGTTTCTCTGGCGCATCCAGAGGAGCCTCTATCGGCCATATTTCCCCGGAAGCTGCTGTAGGCGGTCCTATTGCTTTGGTGGAAGAGGGAGATACTATTCGTATAAACATTCCGGAGAACAGCCTGGAGCTTCTGGTTTCCCAGGAAGAGCTGGAGAACAGAAAAGCCAAATGGCAGCCAAGAGAGCCTAAGGTAACCACCGGTTATCTGGCCAGATACGCTTCCATGGTAACCAGCGGAAACCGTGGCGCTGTGCTGGAGGTACCGAAAAGATAAAAAACAGGGGAGGATTTTTTATGCATCTTACGGGAGCAGAAATTGTAATTGAATGTCTGAAAGAGCAGGGAGTGGATACGGTCTTCGGTTATCCCGGGGGCACCATTCTGAACATATATGATGAATTATATAAACATGCAGGGGAAATCCGCCATGTACTTACTTCCCATGAACAGGGAGCCGCTCACGCTGCGGACGGCTACGCCCGCTCTACCGGGAAGGTGGGAGTTTGTATGGCTACCAGCGGTCCGGGAGCCACAAACCTGGTAACCGGAATCGCCACAGCCCACATGGATTCTATTCCTGTAGTGGCCATTACCTGTAACGTAGGCCTGCCTCTTTTAGGAAAGGACAGCTTTCAGGAGGTAGATATTGCAGGGGTGGTAATGCCAATTACCAAGCACAGCTTTATTGTAAAAGATGTGGCAAACCTGGCCAAAACCATCCGCAGGGCTTTTATCATAGCCAAAAGCGGAAGGCCCGGTCCGGTGCTGGTGGATATTACCAAGGATGTAACAGCCAATAAAACAGAGTTTACCCCGGCTATCCCCAGGGAAGTTAAGCCTTCGGTAAAAGATATCCGCAGAGAAGATTTAGAAAAAGCGGCTCAGATGATAAACAGTGCCAAAAAGCCTTTTATCTTTGTAGGCGGCGGCGCAGTAGCCGCCAATGCCTGGGAGGAAGTCCGTACACTGGCCCGTATTATCCAGGCCCCTGTAACGGATTCTCTTATGGGAAAAGGCGTGTTCTCCGGAGAGGAGCCTAACTATACCGGTATGCTGGGTATGCACGGTACAAAAGCTTCTAATCTGGGCGTGACAAAGTGTGACCTGCTCATTGCCATCGGAGCCAGATTCTCGGACCGTGTTATCGGAAATGCCAGGAATTTTGCCAGAAACGCCAAGGTTATCCATATTGATGTGGATGCTGCGGAAATCAATAAAAACGTACTGGTAGACTGCAGTATCGTGGGAGATGCAAAAGAGGTGCTAAAGGAGCTTAATCAGATGGTAAGCCCCGGAGAACATCTGGAGTGGCTGGAGGAAATTCAGGAGCTGAAGGCAAAATATCCTCTTCGCTATCATCCGGAAGGACTTACAGGCCCGGCAGTGATTGAAGAACTGTATAAGCAGACCAACGGAGACGCTATCATTACCACGGAGGTGGGCCAGCATCAGATGTGGACGGCCCAGTATTATAAATTCAGAAGTCCCAGGGCATTTCTGTCCTCGGGAGGCTTAGGAACCATGGGTTATGGTCTGGGAGCGGCCATCGGCGCCAGAATGGGAAATCCGGATAAGGTAGTCATCAATGTAGCAGGAGACGGATGTTTCCGTATGAATATGAACGAGCTGGCTACGGCTACCAGAAACGAACTGCCTCTGATTGAGGTAATCATCAATAATGAGGTGCTGGGAATGGTCCGCCAGTGGCAGACTCTCTACTACGAAGGCAGATATTCCAATACCATACTCAGAGATAAGGTAGACTATGTGAAGCTGGCCGAAGCCATGGGAGCCGTAGGTATCCGGGTTACGAAGAGAGAGGATTTAGGACCGGCTATCCAGAAAGCCATTGCCTTAAATACTACAGTTCTTATTGACTGCGTCATTGACCGGGATGAGAAAGTATTCCCTATGGTTTCTCCGGGAGCCAATATTGAGGATGCCTTTGACGAAGAGGATTTAAAGGCCAAGGAAAAATAAAGATGTCTCTCTGAGAAAGACAAATGTTTTCGTTGACAAAAATATATCAAAGTATTAGAATAAGAACATCACTGAGGTGCCATGTATTCCCAAGCCGGAGTAGATGGCACACTCTGTAATAGAGCTTAGAGGAGGAAAGAGTCGTGAGCAGAGTTTATAACTTTTCAGCAGGACCGGCAGTATTGCCGGAAGAGGTACTAAAAGATTTTGGATTACAGGGGCTGCGGTATGTCCGTTATGGAGATGAGCCACCGTTCCAAAATGTTTGAAGACATTATTCAGGAAGCCGAAGCAGACCTGCGGGACCTTCTGAAAATTCCGGATAATTACAAGGTACTGTTTCTTCAGGGAGGTGCCAGCCAGCAGTTTGCCATGATTCCTATGAATCTTATGAAAAACCGTGTGGCAGATTATATTGTTACCGGACAGTGGGCCAAAAAGGCCTGGCAGGAAGCCCAGAAATACGGAAAGGCCAATAAGATTGCCTCATCCGAGGATAAAACCTTTTCCTACATACCGGATTGCTCCGACCTTCCTATCAGTCCGGATGCGGATTATGTATATATTTGTGAGAATAATACTATTTACGGTACCAGGTACAATAAACTGCCGGATACTAAGGGGAAAATCCTGGTTTCCGACGTGTCTTCCTGCTTCCTTTCCCAACCGGCGGATATTACCAAATACGGTATTATGTACGGAGGGGTGCAGAAAAATATCGGCCCGGCCGGTATGGTAATTTCCATTATCCGTGAAGATTTAATTACCGGGGACGTACTTCCGGGGACGCCTACTATGCTGAACTTTAAGACCCATGCAGATGCAGGCTCCATGTATAACACACCCAATTGCTGGTGCATCTATATGTGCGGCAAGGTCTTTAAATGGCTGAAAGCCATGGGAGGACTGGAGGTTATGCAGGAGAAAAACCAGCGCAAGGCCGGGATTCTCTATGATTTTCTGGACCAGAGCCATCTGTTTAAAGGCACTGTGGTGAAGGAAGACCGCTCTTTGATGAATGTTCCCTTTGTAACAGGAAGTCAGGAGCTGGATGCTAAGTTTGTAAAAGAGGCCAAAGAAGCCGGATTAGAGAATTTGAAAGGCCACAGAAGCGTAGGGGGCATGAGGGCCAGCATTTACAATGCAATGCCGGAAGAAGGGGTAAAGGCCCTGGTTGCCTTTATGAAAAATTTTGAAAAGGAGAACGGATAATCATGTATCAGTATCATTGCTTAAATCCTATTTCTCAGGTTGGTTTAGATAAATTTCCGGGAAAATATGAAAAGACAGAACATATGGAACAGGCGGATGCTGTTCTGGTGAGAAGTGCAGATATGCATCAGCTGGAGCTTCCGGAGAGAGTGTCGGCAGTGGCCAGAGCCGGAGCCGGAGTCAATAACATTCCTTTGGAGGAGCTGGCGAAAAAGGGTGTGGTGGTGTTTAACACACCGGGAGCCAATGCCAATGGGGTTAAGGAAATGGTCATTGCCGGTATGCTGCTGGCCTCCAGAGATATTGTAGGAGGCATCGAATGGCTGGAGCAGCAGGAAGCTACCGAGGATATTGCCAAGAAAGCGGAGAAGAAAAAGAAACAGTTTGCCGGCTGTGAAATCAGCGGGAAGAAGCTGGGTATCATAGGCCTTGGAGCCATCGGAGTGAGGGTGGCCAATGCGGCGGTACATCTGGGTATGGAAGTTTATGGCTACGACCCATTTATATCTGTGGATGCTGCCTGGAGCCTTTCCAGAAGTATTCATCATATCAATGACGTGAATATGATTTACCGGGACTGCGATTACATTACCATTCATGTGCCTTTAATGGAAAGCACCAAGAAGATGATTGGAAAAGAGGAAATCGCCCAGATGAAGGACGGTGTGGTGCTTCTGAATTTTGCCAGGGATTTGCTGGTGGATGAAGAAGCCTTGGCAGAAGCCTTAAAAGCTGACAAGGTGAAGAAATATGTGACAGATTTTGCCAATCCGCTGGTTGCCAGCACGCCAAACACTTTGGTAACGCCTCATTTGGGCGCCTCTACCGAAGAATCTGAGGATAACTGTGCCGTTATGGCAGTCAAGCAGGTGATGGATTATCTGGAAAACGGTAACATCAAGAATTCCGTAAATTATCCAAACTGTGATGCCGGAGCCTGTGTAGATGTGGGAAGGGTTACCATCAACCATAAAAACATTCCTAACATGATTAGCCAGTTTGCCAAGGCTCTGGGAGACGCAGGGGTGAATATCTCCAATATGACCAACAAAAGCCGGGGAGACTACGCTTATACCATGATTGACGTATCCTCCTCCATATCTAAAGATGTGGCAGATACCCTGAAGAAAATAGAGGGCGTTTACAGAGTTCGTATCGTAAAATAAAAAGAGGCTGCGGTATCAGACAGCAGAAGTGCTAGTGTACCGCAGCTTTTCCTGTTGCTGCAGAAAGCGGACAGTCTTTGCAGCGCCCTCTCGCCCCAGGGGACTTAAAATGGGCTGGATTCCGTTGCAGTTTATGCGTAGTGTCAACTGTAATTTCAGATTCCGGTGGTATAAACAATCATATAAATATGGCCTGTACAGAGGAGTTGTGTTATACTAAGACAGCAGGAACAGGGAAGGAGAAGCCGTATGTCATTGGAGAAAAAGCTGAAAACCTTTCGAAAAGTAAAAAGTATCATTTCTTCACTGAGGAGAAACAGGAAAAGGATTGCAAAAACTTTGCGAATCCTCCAAAAAATAAAATAAGAAACGGAGGGATGGATATGGCAGTTATCAAACCTTTTTGTGCAATCCGGCCCCAGGCCTCTAAGGCAGCTAAGATTGCAGCCCTGCCTTACGATGTTTTTACAGAGGAGGAGGCCAGGGAAGAGGTAAAGAGAGAGCCTCTTTCTTTTTTAAAGATTGACCGTCCGGAGACACAGTTTTCCCGGGATACAGATATATATAGTCCTCAGGTGTATAAAAGGGCCCAGGAGACTTTGTGGAAAATGCTGGAGAACGGGGATTTTTGCCAGGATGTGCAGAAGTCTTTTTATATCTATGAGCTGAAAGACGGCAGCCATGTACAGACAGGACTGGTGGCCTGTGCGTCTATTGATGATTATCTGAACCAGGTGATTAAATGTCACGAAAAGACCAGAGCCGAGAAAGAGGAAGACCGTATCCGTCATATAGAGGCCTGCCAGGCTCAGACAGGACCAATCTTTCTGGCTCACAGGCCAAATCCTCAGCTTCGCCGGCTTTTAGACATCAGAAAGCGCAGTTTTCCCAGTTACCAGTTTGTAGCAAAGGACGGTATCAGCCACAGAATCTGGGTGGTATATGAGGGAAATATTATTGAGAAAATAGAAGAAATCTTTCGGGACGTGAAAGAAATTTACATTGCAGACGGACATCACAGAGCCGCTGCTGCTGTAAGGACCGGGCTGGAAAGACGCAGGGAAAATCCTATGTATACAGGAAAAGAGCCTTTTAATTATTTTATGTGCGTGTTGTTCCCCTCAGACGAGCTTCGGATTCTGGAATACAACAGGGTGGTACATTCCCTCAATGGATTGAATTCCCAGGACTTTCTGGAAAAAGTGAAAGAACATTTTGAAGTGAAGGAGACCGGAGGGATTCCCATGAAGCCAAAGAGAAAAGGCTGCTTTGGCATGTATCTGGACAAAAAATGGTATCATTTAAAGCTAAAAGAGGAATATGTTTCCCGGGATGCGGTGGAAGGCTTAGATGTAAGCGTATTGCAGGATTATATCCTAGGCCCGGTGCTGGGAATCCGGGAGCCACGGACTGATTCACGAATCGAGTTTATAGGGGGAATAAAAGGCCTTTCTCCTTTGATGGACCAGGCAGACCGCACAGGAGGCGTGGCGTTTTCCCTTTACCCCACAGATATTTCCGAGCTTATGCAGGTGGCAGATGAAAGAAGACTTATGCCTCCAAAATCCACCTGGTTTGAACCCAAGCTGAGAAGCGGTCTGTTTATCCACCGGATATAAAGGGAAAAAGGGCGAGAGATCCAGATAGCCCATGAAATTCAGTATGATAGAGAAAGTAAAGATACAGAGAAAATAAAAAATAGACAACAAGAGAGGAAGGAACAAAAGGATGAAAAAGAAAATAGCAGCATTGCTTCTGGCTACAGCCATGGCAGTATCTCTTCTGGCTGGATGCGGCTCTTCCAATGAGGGGAACCAGGGACAGGAAATACAGGAGCAGAGTGAAAATGAACAGGAAGAAAGCAGCCAGGAGGAAAGTGCAGAGAAGACAGAACAGGAGGAGACTGAGAGCCAGTCAGAAGGACAGCCTGTGGATGTAAACGTTATGGCTCTGAAAGGCCCTACAGCCATGGGAATGGTAAAGCTGATGGATGACGTGGACAATGGGCAGGTAACCAGTGAAAACTACAGCTTTTCCATTGCAGCTTCTGCCGATGAGGTGACGCCAAAGCTGGTCCAGGGAGAGGCGGATATTGCAGCAGTACCGGCGAACCTGGCTTCTGTGCTGTACAATAAAACAGAGGGACAGGTACAGGTTTTGGCTGTAAATACCCTTGGAGTTCTGTATATTGTAGAAAACGGAGAGACTGTACAGTCTGTAGAAGATTTAAGAGGAAAGACTATCTATGCCAGCGGCAAGGGCTCCACTCCGGAATACGCTCTGGAATATGTACTTTCTGCAAATGGAATTGATCCTGCTGCAGATGTGACCATTGAGTGGAAAAGCGAACATTCTGAGTGTGTGGCAGCTATCACAGCAGGAGCGAACGGGATAGCCATGCTGCCTCAGCCCTTTGTAACAACGGCTCAGGCCAAAAATCCCTCTATCCGCACTGCTCTGGATTTAACCCAGGAGTGGGATAATGTCCAGCAGAACCAGGAGGTGAAGAGCAGTCTGATTACCGGTGTGGTAGTTGCCCGGTCTCAGTTTGTAGAAGAGGAACCGGAGGCTGTGGAGGACTTTTTGGATAAATATCAGGACTCTGTGGACTATGTAAACGCTAATTTGGAGGAGGCTGCCCAGCTTGTAGGCCATTATGATATTGTTACTGCGGAAGTAGCCCAGAAAGCTATTCCTGCCTGCAATATTGTGTTTTTAGAGGGAGCAGAGATGAAAGAAAAGCTTTCCGGCTATCTGGAGGTTCTGAAAAGCCAGAATCCGGAAGCCGTAGGCGGAGAAGTGCCGGGAGATGATTTCTATTACAGCAGATAAAAAACAGGAAAAAACAAATAAGATAAAGTTATGGGCTGTGGTGTTCTGGCTGCTTATCTGGCAGGGGGCCAGCAGTGCCGTGGGACAGGAGATACTTTTGGTATCTCCTGTGTCTGTTCTGAAAAGACTTTTGGAGCTGGGTGTACAGGAACATTTCTGGGCTTCTATCGGATTTTCTATGCTGCGGATAGTGGGAGGCTTTCTGGCTGCCATGGTTTTGGGCATTTTTTTGGGAGGCCTGTCGGCCAGATGCAGGCCGGTAAGAGAATTTTTGGCCCCTGCCGTTGTGACAGTGAAAGCCATTCCCGTGGCCTCCTTTGTGATTTTAGTGTTGATTTGGGTTTCTTCCAGAAATCTTTCTGTAGTCATATCCTTTCTCATGGTATTTCCTGTCATCTACACGAATATTTTGGAGGGTATCGGAAGTACAGATAAAAAGCTGCTGGAGATGGCTCAGGTGTTTGGGCTTTCGCCTCTGAGAAAAATCCGGTATATCTATGTATCTCAGGTGCTGCCCTTTTTTCAGGCGGGCTGCTCCATTGCTCTGGGACTGTGCTGGAAAGCCGGAGTAGCGGCAGAGGTTATCGGGATTCCGGACGGCTCTATAGGAGAGAAACTATATAAAGCAAAGGTATATCTGGACACTCCGGATTTGTTTGCATGGACTTTGGTCATCATTCTGGTAAGTCTGATTTTTGAAAAGGTATTTTTGGCAGGAATCAAGAAATGTGTAAGGTATCTGGAAAGGAACGGTTGACATGGCGGAAATAAAGCATATCTATAAAGCCTATGGGGAAAATCAGGTGCTGGCGGACTTTAGCGCAGTGTTTCCTGAGGGGAAGATTACCTGTGTCATGGCTCCTTCAGGAAAAGGAAAGACCACTTTGCTGCGTATCCTGATGGGTCTGGAAAGACCGGATAAAGGAGAGCTTTCTGACTTTTCTCAAAGAAAAAAAAGCGCAGTATTCCAGGAGGACAGACTTTGCGAAAATCTCAGCGCAGGAGCCAATGTGGACATGGTACGGCCAGCAAAGGAAAGCAGAAGAACCATAACAGGATTTTTAAAAAAGCAGGAAGATAAAAACGTAGAACATGAATGGACAGCCGGTTTTGAGAGTCTGGGACTTTCAGATTGTATCAACCGTCCGGTTCGGGAGCTTTCCGGGGGAATGAGACGGAGAGTAGCCCTATTAAGAGCGCTGTATGCAGACTGGGATATTCTTTTTCTGGACGAACCCTTTAAGGGGCTGGATGAGGATACCAAGGTCCAGACTGTAGAATTTGTCAAACAGCAATGCAGGGGACGGACGGTTATCTGCGTCACCCATGAGTTAAAAGAGGCAGAAATGCTGGGAGCCGGGATTTTGGTCTTATAGGCCAAAACCCCGACTCCCTTTTATAGCACAGGAAAATCTGCTTTTAATACTTTTAATATCTGAGGGTTCTCCTTATTACTATTGTTTTCTCGGTATTTCGCAGTATTTGTCATTTCTTAGTATTCGTCTACATGGAGCAGTTCATGTACTTTACCCTTTAACAGACCGTCATACAGAGAGAGAATCAGCGGATTCTCGTCTGCCTTGCGGATGCTGGTTACA
>CABSEJ010000120.1 GCA_902476765.1 uncultured Blautia sp. | reverse complement strand
GAATTTCCATCTGCTGCGTTGTCGTCAATGGACGTAGCCACCGCTACGCCTCATTCCTCCGCCTTGCAGAATGAAAATTCATTCTACGTCATTATGCTGAAAATGAACGTGCCAGCACACCAGTTCCGGAGACAGAGCTGCTGCATTAGATACCTTACCGGATATTCTAAATGCAGCAGCTTTTCTTATTGCAAGCTTCACGGGAAAATGGAGCTTTTATTGTTATTTTTCTTCCGTAATTCTCTTTTGTGATGACCTTTCAGAGGTGATACAATCCGGAGAGTAGGGAAGTATAGATTTGTAGGCGGCCAGCTCGGCCTCTGATTGAGGAAGAGAAGGAATCAGCCCGGTGGCTTCTGTGGTAGCGCAGCTATCCAGGTCATTTACAGAGCTGGATTCTACATGATATTTGTCATCGGTTTTATAGCTGTTATTTTTCATTTCAGGTATCCTCCTTTGAAACATATAGTAACCCGGAGGACGAAAAGTATACCAGAAAAAAGAGGATTTCACAAAAGGATGAAAATGAAGCTTTGCCGGGAGAAAACTTATATAAGAGAGATAGCAAAAAATATTGTAAAGGGAGTGGGAATCTTGGGAAAAAATAAAGAAAAAGAAATCAAGACAAACGCTATGCGCATTTTAGATAAAAATAAAATACCTTATGAAACCATACAGTATGAATGTGATGAATTTATAGACGGTCTTCACACAGCAGAGAAAACGGGGGCTCCGGTGGAGCAGTCCTTTAAAACTCTGGTCGTTCAGGGAAAAAGCGGAGAATATTATGTTCTGGTAATTCCTATAGGGGAAGAAATTGACTTGAAGACTGCAGCCAGGGCTCTCGGAGAAAAATCTGTAGAAATGATACATGTAAAAGATATTACTAAGGTCACAGGTTATGTAAGGGGAGGCTGCAGCCCCTTGGGAATGAAGAAACGATATCCCACAATCATACACAAAAGTGCATTGGATTTTGATTCCGTCTATGTGAGCGGCGGAAGAATCGGAACTACTCTGAAACTGAATCCCATACAGCTTGGAAAAGCTGTGGGAGCCAGATTCGAGGATATTATCGCCTGCTGATTACAGGCGGAAGGATGCTTTTATAAGCTCAGCTAAAATTTTCTGACCTGTAGAGGTGAGATGAATACAGTCTGTAGTAATTGTGCTATGCCCCATTTCACGAATTTTTTTCTCCATAGGCTCTTGAACAGGAATGAAGAAAGCACCGTAATTTCTGGATAGTTTCTGAATATTTTTAGACATTTTTTTCTGCCAGGGAACCCAATCCGTGTATTTTCCGTTTTCCGGAAAAACAAAGGGTTCCAGGGTAATCACTCTGGCCTGGGTTTCTCTGGATAGGTCAAAAAGCATTTCATGATAGAAGCGGATGCTGTCTTCCAGCATATAAAGCTTTTCCTGCTGGGAAACAGGAGCCTGGGCAATCAGGCCGATATCGTTTACCCCCACAAGGATGCTTACATAGTCAGGATGCAGGGAAATACAATCTCTGTGAAGGGACTGAGCCACCTGTTCCGTAACATATCCGTCCACACCCCGGTTTACGATATTCCACTGCCGGGCGGAATTTTTCAAACCTTCGGCAAATATATTTACATATCCCTCCCCTAACTGGTTGGAGGAGTTTTTTCTTCCAGCTTCTGTAATACTGTCACCTAAAAAAACAATGATTCCCATAACCATACTCCTTTATCCCTGCAACAAGGACAGCGTTCTCATATTCCATATTTTAACTGAAAATGCCTGGTATTGCAAACGCTAATTTTGGGCAGTGTTCCCAAAGCGCATTTTTGGTGATTTTTTTCCTTTACAAGGCGGAGAAACACGTCTATAATCAGTCATACATCAACAAACATTTCTTTGGCCCTTCGGCCATAAATCCCAAATTGTTTTAAGAATGAAAAGAATAGAAGGAAGGTGAGAATTGTTGTCTGTGCAGACGACCCTGGTCCTATTCTTTGCAGGCGGGGCGCTGCTTCTTGATTTTCAGAATGAAAAAATTCCAAACAGCTATGTATGTCTGGTATGGGGAACAGAAGCTATGTTCTGTTTTTTTAGCAGAACAGGAGAACTGAGCAATTTTTTTGGCGGGATTTTTCTTCCTATTTTTTGCCTGATGCCTTTATTTTGGTTCCGTATGCTGGGAGCGGGAGATATTAAGCTTTTTTCAGCGCTGGGTGGAATTATGGGAATTCCGGAAGTTTTCAGATTTATGGTCTGCTCCTTTTTAACGGGAGCAATTCTGGCTTTAGGTTTTCTGATTACCTGCGGGAATCTGAAAGAAAGAATGCATTATTTTCTGGCCTATTGCTGTCGCAGAGCCAAAACAGGAGAAAGGCAGCCTTATAGGCAAAAAGGAATGGAACCGGAGAATTTTCATTTTACAGTACCTATTTTTATAGGGGCTGTGCTTTATGCGGGAGGTCTATATTGAAGAAAAAAAGAATTGCAGTCTGCGATTCCGAAGCAGGTTTTGCCGGAGATTTTGCAGAGTATATGAATCATAAGAAAAAATTGCCTTTTTATGCGGAGGCTTTCACAGATGCGGAGAGATTTTGTGCCTGTGCCGGGAAATCTCCTCCCGGACTGCTGCTCATCGGCCAGGGAGATATGAATGAACAAGTAGAAGCTTTGGGGGTTCCCTGTGTGGTGCTTCTCTGCGATGAAAAAATTCAGGAGGAAACTGAGTATAAACAGATTTATAAGTATCAGTCTGCAGAAAGCATGCTGCGAGAAGTCATGGAATATTATACCCAGAGTTCAAGTGCGGAACAGTACCCCAGAACCTGGAAAAAACTGGATATCATAGGTGTTTATTCCCCGTTATCCAGGTGTGGGAAAACTTCTTTAGCTCTTACTCTGGGACAGATTTTAGGGGAGGAAAAGGAGGTATTGTATGTAAATATGGAAGACTATTCCGGGTTTTCCGGCCTTTTAGGGGTGGAAGAAGGAAGAAGCCTCAGCAATTTTTTCTACCAGCTTCGGTGCCAAAACGGCAGGGGAGAAGGTCTGTTGGAGGAGATGGTTTTGAGAGGCGGACAAATGGACTACATTCCTCCGGCTTTGTCCTGGGAGGATGTGAGGACTATATCCTTCCCTGAATGGATGGAATTTTTCCGGATGATAGAAAGGGAGACACGGTATGAGACTTTAATTCTGGATATCGGGAATGGATGCCGGGAAATTTTCCGCCTTTTGGAGATGTGCCGTATCGTGTATATGCCAGTGCTGAAAGACTGGCTGTCCCAGTGTAAACTGCAGCAGTTCCAGGAGCTTATGGAGAGATTTCAAGGGAATCCGGAGGAGAGGCTGTTAGAGATTTCCCTGCCTATGGCGCCAATTCTGCAGAAGGGGCAGGAACCCTGGCAGCAATTGGTTTGGGGAAACTGGGGCACATGGGTGCGCCAGCTTTTGAAGAAAGAAAAAGTGCATAGACAGCGGTAAAGCAATCCTATGAGGCGGAAAATCAAGATATTGACGGAAAGATTTCCGGAAAGACCAAGGACAATCATCAGGGGAATACTTTCCGGGAGAATGGAGGATAGCGGTGGAAAAAGAAGAAAAGGACAGAAGAAGTCAGAGCAGGTCTATTAGAGAGCTTCGTACAAGACTTACGAAGAAGCTGGAAAATTCCTGGGAAAATACAGACCAGGAGATACTGCAGGCTATTGACAGCCTTATTCTGGAGATAAGCCGGGAGGAATATCTTTCCCTGGAAAAGAAACAGGAGCTGAGAGAAGAGCTGTTTCGTTCTCTGCGAAAAATGGATATTTTAGAAGAACTTTTACAGGATGACACCATAACAGAAATTATGGTAAATGGTTGGGACCGTATTTTTATTGAGCGGGAAGGGAGGATAATTCCCTGGAGTAAAACCTTTTCATCACCGGAAAAGCTGGAGGATGTGATTCAGCAGATTGCCTCCCGGTGTAACCGGGTAATCAATACCCTGCAGCCTATTGTGGACGCCAGACTGGAAGGAGGAGAGCGGGTAAATGCAGTTATAGCGCCTGTGGCCCTTGACGGCCCTATTCTCACTATACGGCGTTTTCCCAAGGAGCCTGTCACTATGGAGACTCTGGTTCATATAGGCAGTATCACCCGGGAAGCAGCAGAATTTTTAAAGAAGGCAGTAGAAGCCGGATATACCATTCTTATAGGCGGAGGGACAGGGTCTGGAAAAACCACCTTTTTAAACGCCCTCTCCCAATATATCCCTGAGGATGAGAGAGTCATTACCATTGAAGACAATGCAGAGCTGCAGCTTCAGGGTGTGAAAAATCTGGTGCGGCTGGAATGCAGGCAGGCCAACATGGATAAAGCTCAGGAAATTACCATAGGAGATTTACTGAAAACCTGCCTGCGTATGCGGCCCAGCAGGATTCTGGTGGGAGAGGTGCGTTCCCGGGAAGCGGCAGAACTTTTACAGGCAGTAAATGTGGGAAATGACGGAAGCCTGTCTACTATTCACGCCAATACCTGCAGGGATATGGTAAGCCGACTGGAAACCATGGTGCTTATGGGCATTGACCTGCCTATTCCGGTTATACGCCGTCAGATTGTATCTGGCTTTGATATATTTGTACACCTGGGGAGAATGCGGGATAAAAGCCGGAAAGTACAGGAAATTTCGGAGTTGATTGGATTGAAGAACGGAGAGGTGGAGATGAATTCATTGTTTCTGTTAGAAAAAAGCCTGAAGCGGATAGGACCGTTGGTCCATAGAGAAAAATTTGAGAAAGCGGGAATCAGAGATGAAGTTTAGAAAAACAAAAAAACAAATAGATTATAGCATATATTGCCCTTACTTCCGGGAGTGGCTGCAGTACACCGCAGAGGGAACAGCCTTGTGTATCCTGCTGGACTATCTTTTTTATAAAAGTATGGCAGCCTTTCTTTTTCTTTTACCCTTGATTTTTTTCTATATCCGGGAGCGAAGAGGAGGGAAGACCAGGGCTTTGAAAGCCAGGCTTCGGGAACAATTCAGAGACGCCTTAAATTCTATGCAGGTGGGGATATCCGCCGGATATTCTGCAGAAAACGCAGTAAAGGAGGCCAGAAAGGATTTGGAAAGAATACACGGAAAAAAGGCGGAACTTACGTTAGAATTTGCACACATAGGACGCAGCCTGGAACAGGGAAAAACTTTGGAGGAACTGCTGACGGACTTGGGAATGCGCAGCGGAATTGAGGATATTCTGAATTTTTCCCAAATTCTGATACAGTCAAAGCGAATGGGCGGGAATATGGGACAGGTTTTGGAAGGCTGTATTCTGTCTCTGGAAGAACAAATGGATGTGAAAAAGGAGATTCAGGGAATGCTGGCGGCCAGAAAGCTGGAACAGAAAATTATGAGTGTGATTCCCCTGGGGATTATTCTTTATATGCAGGTTACCTCAGCCCAGCTTTTGTCCGTGATGTACGGAAATCCGGCGGGAATATGTGTGATGAGCCTTTGTTTATGCTTGTACCTGGGTGCCTATGTATGGGGAGCGAGGATAGTTGAGATTGAAGTTTGAAATTCCGAAATTTAAAATTCCAAAAATTCAGATTCCCGGAAACAGAAAAAAGGAGACAATGCTGGCTTTGGTTATTATTATGGTCGGTAATCTGGGAGGAGGTGCTCTTCTGTTTTTAGAGAGCAGGGAGGCGGATACTCAGGCTCTGCCAAGAAAAGAGTACGGTGAGGGTGATTATAGCCAGACTCTTCAGGTATATACAGAAGAGGGAAGCCAGCAGGTGGAAATTCTGGTGAAAGAGCGGCAGTATACGGTTAAAGAGATATCGGACTTCCTGAAGGCAGGGGAAGAGGCACTGGATAATTGGATAGAAAATCAGGAGGATGCAGGCGTTATAAGGAAAGACCTGGAATTGCCTCAAAACCTGCCGGGAAATCCTGTAAATCTATTCTTTCAGACCAATAAGCCGGAACTTATAGGCTGGGATGGAACCTTGGGAGACAGTGTTCCTGAAACCGGGGAGCAGGTAGAGATTACCTGCCATATGGAATTGGGAGGCGAAGAAAAAATTTGGCGACATACAGTGACCGCCTACCCGGCTTCCATGACCCGGACAGGGAAACTTCAGTTGGAAATCCAGCAGCAGGCGGAAAAGCTAAGCGAAGACACTTCTGAAAAACTGCTTCTTCCGGATACTCTGGAAAGCGGTCCGGTGGCATATAAAAAACAGATTTCCAGCCGTGGATGGATGATATGCCTGCTTTCTCTGGCAGCCGGCCTGGGAGTCTTTCCCTTGAAAAAAGAAAAAGAGAAAGAAGAACGGGAAAAGAGAATCCGGCAGCTACAGGCAGATTATCCCGACGTTATCCAGAAGCTGATTCTATTTTTAAAAGCAGGCCTCAGTATTCGGTCATCCATGGAAAAGCTGGCTTTTGACTATCTGCAGGCCAGGAAATATTGGAACATGAAAGAAAGATGTGCCTATGAAGAAGTAGTGAAAACCTGCAACGAAATGAAAGGCGGGATTTATGAGGCAGAGGCTTACGAACGACTGGGAAAGAGATGCCGGCTATCAGAATACAAGGTTCTCTCAGTCCTTTTGGTGCAAAACCTGAAAAAAGGAAATCAGAGTATCCTGGAACTTTTAGAAAGAGAGGCTGCTGCCGCCGGACAAGAAAGGCTCCGCAGAGCAAAAGTCAGAGGAGAGGAAGCATCTACCAAACTTCTTCTTCCCATGATTATGCAGCTGATAGTGGTATTGATTATTTTAATGGTGCCGGCTTTTATGAGCTTTTTTTAAAACAAAGCCGGTACAGAAACAGTCAAATACCCAGATGCAGGCATCGGGGTTAGGCCTTTGCGGCAGGTCTACGTTCCACTTCGGTCGGTGCTAAGGGTGTGCCACCGGCACACAGCACCGCCAAATGGACATGCAATCATGTCCGCTTGGCTCGTTACTCGCAGAAATAAATCACTATTTTCTGACGCAACACTGGAAATTTGCTAAAGCTTAACAAACAGGTAGTGTCAAATCAGCAACGAAAAAAATGAGTGAAAAAAGTTCATATGAATTAGCAGGAGGTAGAGCTATGAATTTACTAAAAGAATTTTGGAAAGAAGAGGACGCAGTGGGAGTTGTGGAAATTATTCTTATTTTGGTGGAAAATTATACCCCCTAATTTTAGTGGATAACTGGTGTATTAAGTATTGATTTTTAGGAAAAAAGAACGATAAACACATGGGAAGGTGGAAAATGTATATGAGGTATATGGGAATAGATAACAAAGAAGTAGTCTTGATTCGATATTATAATGTTTTATTTTATTTGATATTTAGAAGTGATTTGGATGGATATAAGAAGAATATCCTAATTAATCGGATTGATTCTGGAGAAGTATTGTTGATGAAAGACATTTACATATGGTGTGAACAACATCAGATACCAGTTGATATGAAATTTATATATCGTAAGGATTTTCCGGTAACAGCAAATTTGTGGAATTTATATTCTTTTCTTCGATTTCGCTTGGGATTAAGAAGATTAAAAAGAGAGACAGTTTTAGGGTGATTCGCCCTTTGTAAAATGTCACAGAAAATAGCAAACACTCTTTGTTAGGTATGCTGAATAGCTATCTTATAGAAAGTGTAGTATGTTGTCATATGAAGGAGAACCTAAACATATGAGGAACATACAATGGAAAATAGATATTTATATTCAGACTTTTTAGAATTGCAAATGGCGGATGAAGATGAAGAGTTAAAAGCAATGATTCCCAAAGATGCCTTTATTGAGTTGAATATGTTTTCAGAAGAATTGATACACCAGGTAAAAACTTACCTGTATGGGCATGCATTTTTTATAAGTTTGCAGGATCTTCCCAAACAGCAATTTTATCTAAATATTATTGCTGAATTTCTCAAAGACGAGTTTCCAAAGCTGGATAGCTTCTTGGATCAGGATATTCGGTATTTGCAACAGAAATTTAGAAAGTGGATGTCATCTTTGAGATTTGATTTAATACGGAAAAAATTCAAAAATCAGTATCATGAAAACTTGAAGGATATAAAACCATTTATTACAATATTAGAATTGTTATGCCTTTATACAGAAGCAACACATCCACGAGATGAAATGAAAAAGGATATTTGGCAGTTAGATAGACTTCCATATCCCTGCCGAACTAGCAAGATTTTTAATGTACAATATTTGAACTTTACAAAAATTAGGCAACAACCGTTCAGAGAACAGGTGAAACAGGTATATCGTATATGGATAAGAAATTATGCAATTTCAACACTAAAGATGAGGATAAGTGCAATCAATAAATTCTCACATTTCATGGCAGAGAACTATCAAGAAGTGAATGATGCACGCCAAATTACGAGAGAAATGATAGAGCAGTATCTAATTTACAATAAGCTAGTGACTAAAGGAAAAACTTCATCTAAAAGTAATGTTGCCACTTTAAAATATCTTTTAGAAGAAATAGGAAAGATACATGAGGATCTTCGGCTACAAAGAATATTTATCAATCAAGATATTCCCAGCGTTCCTAAATGTAAATTTGAAGTCTATACAGAACAAGAATTGAAACTATGGATTGAAATGCTTAAGTATATGGAAGAACAACATGCCAGAGCGTTGTTGCTGCATATATTATTAGGGACCAGAATATCAGAGATTTTATTATTACCGCAGGACTGTATCAGCAAAAGAGAGGGCTGTTGGTGGATAAAGCTTACAGCACAGAAAGGAAATGATTATTGTAAACCGATTACAGAAGAAATTAAAACTTTAATTGCTGAAGCCATTGCCTATACAAGAAAAGCCTATCAAAATGAAGAATATGTATTTGTTGATAAAAATAGACCAACGGAACCTATGAAATATAGTTCCATGCGTTATCACATGACGGAAATTATAAATAAGTTTGATATGAGAAATGAAAAAGGAGAATTGTTTAAACCCAAGACGCATATTTTCCGGCATTGCTATGGAGTAAAACTGACAGAACTTCATGTGGATGATATTACAATAGCAAAATTACTAGGGCATGCGAATACAGACAGTGTTCATTATTATCGGAGAATGAGTTACAAAATTATGGCAGATGAAACCAGAGAAGTACGAAAAAAAATGGATCGGATTTTATTGGATGTTTGTTTTGCAAATGGAATGTGGGATATGGAAGAGTAAAATCTGTATGAATAGTTTCATATTTAAATGTATGACAAAAGAAAAGCCATAGCCTTATACACATGAAAGCTATGACTTTTCTTCTTTTCCTTCGATGAGATATTCATAGGAAACATGGAAAATCTCAGTGAGTGCTTTTAATTCGATATCTGTGACGTAACGTTTATTGGTCTCAATTCTGGTAATTACATTTTTATCTATATCATACCCATTGAGCTGAAGTTGGTAGGCTAAAAAGCGTTGTGACATATTATGCTGGCGGCGGAGTTCAATAAGTCTTTGGCTGATCAGATTTTTCTCCCCAGTTGATGTTTTCGGTTTTGGCATATCTCTAATCCCTTCTGCAAATAGTGGGGCAGATTTGTCTCACTTTTTGCACTTTTTTATTGATTTTACATGGGATTAGGAATACAATCGGTTGTAAAAGTGAGACAAAAAATATACCAAAATAGAATAATCAAATCAATTAAAAAAAAGGAGAGAATAAGAAAGTACGATATTACAAAAGAATTTAAGAGGTGGATACTTTTCCGGTTTAGAGAAGCCCGGAAAAGAATGCGTTGATATCAGTATGAAAAATCTTGGCAAGGGCAACAAGTTCGGATACCTTGATGTTCATGCGGTTGGTTTCCAGCTTGGCATAGGTACTTTTGGACATGGAGATACCCATCAGGTTTAATTTTGCAATGACT
>CABSEJ010000119.1 GCA_902476765.1 uncultured Blautia sp. | reverse complement strand
AACATGATATTCAGAAAGTTTTTGGGAACAGAACTGGAGGCTTGGGAGACAGAGCTGGTAAAGCAGGTGGATAAGGACATGCTGTACTATGATTTACGGGAACTTTTGGGCGAGATGTCACAGGATAAAGAACCGGAAATGAAAACAGTGTTTACTTATCAAGAGAGGGCTTTTCGGGAGGTGGAGAAGGAATATCTGGACTTTTACAAAATGCTTCAAATGGAACTGCAGTGACAAAAACCAGGAGGAAATTTATAAAATGCCCTTTTTTCCGGCCTTTTTCTATGCTATTATTAGGCGTAGCGGTGGCTATGCTGACTGAGGCCAACGCCGGAGACGGAAATTCAGGCAAGTCATTAGTCAAATGGTGAACATGTCAGTGCACCAGGTGGCTAGGCTGACGGGATGAAAAGGTAGAGAGGTAAATAAATATGTGTGGAATAGTTGGATATGTAGGCGAAGAACAGGCGGCACCAATTCTTTTAAATGGTTTGTCCAAGCTGGAGTACCGAGGCTATGACTCTGCCGGTATTGCAGTGCGCAATGATAATACAGGAAAAATTGAGATTGTTAAGGCTAAGGGACGTTTGAAAATTTTAGTGGAGAAGACCGACGGCGGCTCTGCAGTTCCGGGAACCTGTGGAATCGGACATACCCGCTGGGCTACCCACGGGGAACCATCCGAAAAAAATGCACATCCCCATTGTACAGAGGATAAAAATGTGGTGCTGGTGCATAACGGAATTATTGAAAATTACCAGGAATTGAAAGACAAGCTGATAAAAGCAGGATACAGTTTTTATTCTCAGACAGACACGGAAATTGCCGTAAAACTGGTGGAATACTATTATAAAAAAACAGGAACTCCTCTGGAGGCTCTGACCAGAGCTATGCTGCGTATTCGGGGTTCCTATGCCTTTGGCGTAATGTTTCATGACTATCCCGGAAGGCTGTTTGCTGCCCGTAAGGACAGCCCGCTGATTATCGGAAAAAATAATACAGGCTGTCTCATTGCTTCCGATGTTCCGGCTATCCTGGATAAGACAAGAAACGTGTACTATATCGGAAACCATGAGATTGCCGAACTTACTAAAGACGAAGTTTATTTCTATAATATTGACCGGGAAGAAATCCAGAAGGACATGGTGGAAATCAAGTGGGATGCGGAAGCCGCAGAGAAAAGCGGATATGAGCATTTCATGCTGAAAGAAATTCATGAGCAGCCTAAGGCGGTACAGGACACTGTAGGCGCTTATGTGAAGGAAAACGCTGTAGATTTTTCTCAGGTGGGTCTTGAGGATGAAGTTCTGGAAAAACTGGACAGAATTTATATTGTGGCCTGCGGTTCTGCTTATCATGTGGGAATGGCTGCAAAATATGTGATAGAAGATTTGGCCCAGATTCCTGTTGAGGTGGATTTGGCTTCTGAGTTCCGGTATCGGAATCCTATGCTGGGAAAGAATTCCATGGTTATTGTGGTATCACAGTCCGGAGAAACTGCAGACAGCTTGGCAGCCCTGCGCCTGGCTAAAGAAAAAGGCGTGCCGGTGATGGGAATTGTCAATGTAGTAGGGTCCAGTATTGCAAGAGAAAGTGACTATGTTATGTATACCTACGCAGGACCGGAAATTTCCGTGGCAACCACCAAGGCTTACAGCACACAGCTTATTGCCGTATATCTGCTGGCTATCCAGGCCGCTAAGGTAAGAGGGCTGATTGAAGAGGAACGTTATGTCAACCTTCTCCGGGAACTGGGAACCCTTCCGGATAAAATTCAGAGAGTTCTGGATGACAAGGAACGTATTCAGTGGTTTGCCAGCAAATATGCCAGTGCAAAGGATATTTTCTTCATAGGCAGAGGTATTGACTATGCTATCAGCCTGGAGGGAAGCCTGAAGATGAAAGAAATCAGCTACATCCATTCAGAGGCCTATGCAGCAGGAGAATTGAAACACGGAACCATCAGTCTTATTGAGGACGGAACTTTGGTTGTAGGTGTTGTCACACAGAGGGGGCTGTTCGAAAAAACTATCAGCAATATGGTTGAAGTTAAGAGCCGTGGGGCCTATCTTATGGGACTTACCACTTATGGCAATTACAGTATAGAGGATACGGCAGATTTCTCTGTGTATGTTCCTAAGACAGAGCAGTATTTCACTACCAGTTTGGCCATTGTACCGCTGCAGCTTATGGGATATTATGTGAGCGTGGCCAAAGGTCTGGATGTAGATAAGCCCAGGAATCTGGCTAAGTCTGTGACTGTGGAATAGTTAACTATAGTATCTCCCTGTCCAGATAGGGAATCCTCCGTGTACAAGGGTAAAAGGCCTTGTGCACGGAGGATATTGTTTATTAAGAAAAAGGAGATGCCCATAAAATATCGCCTTTTTCTTAATAAAAGATATTTAGTAAAGATTTTGATTTTTTATAAACTGGCTGGGATAACAGCCAGTTTGTTTTTTAAATGCCCTGCTGAAGTATACGGGGTCCGGATAGCCGGACAGCGTTCCTATGGTCTCAATGTCTAGCTCAGGATGGTGAAGTAAAAGATGTTTTGCATGATTCATCCTCAGCGTTGTCAGGTATTTGATAGGGGAAGAATTTTTTTGCTTTTTGTATAAATGACTGAGATAATCCGGAGAATATCCCAGCCTATCAGAAATACTCCCCAGAGATATCTGTTTTGCAAAATTTTCTTTTAAATATTGCTCTACACAATTCGCAATCTCTTCTTTGCTCATAGATTTTGTATTTTGATGCAGATGAAGGACCAGCTCTTCTTTTTGGCTATCCAGTGAAATTTTTATTTTGGATAAATGAAACTTTAATTTTTCCAGAGATACAGGTTTTAGAAGAAACCCTTTTACGCCGTATTCTATGGCCTTTTGAGCCAGTTCAAATTCATTATATCCACTTACAATTAAAACATTAACAGAAGGATAAAAAGTGTGGAGTTCTTTAGAAAGTTCCAGACCATCCATGATGGGCATCTTAATATCTGTGATAACAAGGTCAGGCAAATATCTTTCAATAAGATTCAAAGCAGTTTCACCGTCTTCGGCTGTTGCAATAACCTGAAATCCCATAGCGGCCTGATTGATTTTTTTGATTAAATTTTCTTGAAGAAGAATTTCGTCTTCAACTACTATAATTTTATAGATTGTCTGATTCTGCGTCATTATTTATTTTACCTCCAATTGTTATACAAGTACCGTTGCCTTGATTATTTGTAATGGAAAAGTGAATTTCTTCTCCGTACATCAGCAATAGCCTGAGATAAACATTAGACAGACCCATACCTCCAATTTTCATTTGGGAAATGTCTCTGGTTTTACGAATTTCCTCTAAATGGTCCAGCAATTGCGTTTTCACTTCCTCATCAAATCCGCATCCGTTATCTCGCACTGAAATATACCAGTAGTCTCCTTTTCTATAACAGGCAATATCCAGAAGCCAGGGAGGATTCCTGAAAAATGCGTACTTCAGTGCATTTTCAACCAGAGGCTGCAGGATAAGCTTAGGGACAATTATATTTTCTTCCGAAATATTCAGGGTAAAAGTGTAGTGGAGCCTGTCTTTGTATCTTACCTTCATGCAGAGCAGGTATTTTTCGGTATAAAAAAATTCATCTTTTATAGATACCTTTGCTGCACCTGCGGATGATGTATAACGAAGGTAATCACAGAGGTTTTCTGTCAGGGTAATAATTTCCTCGTTCATATGTTCTTCCGCCATTATACTGATATTGGCTAGGTTATTATATAAAAAATGAGGCTTCATCAGAGATTGGGCAGCAATTTCCTTGGCCTTGATTTCTTCTTCTTTTAACTGGAGCATACGGGCTGTGGAATGGTTGAGTTTTTCATACATATGCCGAAAAGCCTGAATCAAAGTATTGATTTCTGTATAATGACTGTCAGGAAGAGACAAAGGCTCTGATTCTGATGAGAATAAATCATCGAGATGAATCAATTCAAAAGTGTGCTGCAGCTTCTTTATGGGCAGAAGGATTCTATGAGAAATAATAAGGCAAATGCCTAAAGTTAATAATAATATTAACAGCAATATAAAAATAAAGAACAGAAGGGGCGGAATCAGGGAATAGGAAATTACAGAATCCGGCTCCTGAATATAAATGTGCCACCCCACAGAAGGAATTGAGGTTTGAATGACTGCGATTTTTTCATTGTCTGTGTTACGGACAGTATGTACGGCCTCTGAAGAAAAAGAATTTTCCAGAAATGCGTTCTGGCAAAGAAGGGCATCCTTTATGGAAGCGTCCCGTGGAAAAATTAGCTCTTGATTCTGGTCAAAAATATAGATGCAAATATTTTGGTTTTTCAGCAGAGTTTCCCGGGCTTCTTTAAAAAAGCTGGAGTATTCCTGCAAAATTTCTACAGCGCCATCAATTTCATGAGCTCTGTTATAGTAGAGCCGCACAAGAGATATATAGTATAGGTCATTGGCAAAAGGCGCAGGAGAAATATAGTAGGACAATGGATGGGGTGATGTCATATAGCGATAGCCATTTTGAGAAGCTGCATTTTGAAACCAATCTTTGTCCTCAAGCGATATACTTTTTTGAAAGGTATATAAACCAGAGCCTACTGCGATATTATCAACGGAATAGACATTCACCTGAGCAATATTTTGCTGTAGACCTATGACATTAAAAATAGCTGTATAAATTTCCTGCTGTTTTAGATAAATATCTTGTGAGGAAAGATTTTCCACAGAAAGTTCCCTGACCTTGGGAATGATAGAATCCGAATAAATGGCATTCAGGGATACGGTTGACAGGTTCTCGACTTTTTGCGATAAATTCGATGTAACAGTTCTTGAAAGATTCTGCAGATTCGTATACTCACTGGCTCTGAGATTCCTTAAATAATAGACGCAAAAAGAAGACACAAGTAAAGCGAATGTCAGAAATAAAACAAGAAAATAGTAAAAGGGTAAAGCCCTTTGTAAGGTGCGTACTTTATACTTCATATATACCTCCCGCAATATGACGACAAAAAAGTGCAAGTGATAAAACGGTTTTGGATATTCAGCTTTAAAGAGATATGGAATAAGATAAATACATAGTAAAAATACACAAAATTATTATGCCAAAAGGCAGAGAAAAAGTCAAGGAGGTAAGAGGATGAAGAAAAAGATAGCTTTAGCGGTTGCAGCGGTAATGCTTGCTGCCGGCTTAACAGGATGCTCAGAAGCGGGAGGAGACTCTACAGATGAAAAAAAGGATGAAATCACCTTAACATTTGGGAGTCATCAGTCCGGAATTCCGTCCTGCGGCGTGCTGCAGGACTTGGCAGGACAATATGAGGAAAAAACGGGGGTAAAAATTGATTTCCAGATTTCACCGGATGCACAGTGGAGGGATTTGCTGAAGGTAAAATTGGATTCGGGAGAGGCACCGGATATTTTCTGTGTGGATGCAGACCCTTTAAGCCTTTATTCCAGAATCAGACCGGATGAAAATGCAGTAGACTTGACAGAGGAGGAGTTTACGGGACGGATGGCTGACTATGCAAAAGAATGTGTGACATACGATGGGAAAGTCTATGGTATCCGTTTTGCAGAACCTAAGCTGAATTTTTATAACTATAATAAAAAGATTTTTTCAGATTTAGGTTTAGAGCCCCCGACAACCTACGAAGAATTTAAAGCAGTGTGTCAGACCATTAAGGATGCGGGAATCACGCCTATTTTTGAAGCTACTCAAAGTGCATGGCATCAGGCGGTTCCGCTTTGTGTCACAGGAGCTTACTACGAAAGCCTGGAGCCTGGTTTATATGATGCACTGAATAATAATGAAAAAGATATTAAAGATGTTGAAATGATGCTGACGGTTTTAGAGCAGATGAATGAATTTGCAGAATTAGGATTTTATGGAGATGATTATTTAAGCAATACAGCAGAATCAGACGTGACGGAATTCGGAGAAGGAAGGGTGGCCATGACTATTGCTGCTCAAGGCTTTGGAGCAAAAGTAGCCGATAGTTATCCGGAAATGGAGAATAACGTGGGGATTTTCCAAATACCTTTTGGAGATAGTGACGTGCTGGGTATTAATGCATCAAGCGGCGCTTATTTCATTAACGCAAATAGTGAACATGTAGAAGAAGCATTGGAATTTTTCCGTTTTCTGGCAGAGCCGGAAAATCTCCAGTACAGACAGGATAACAATCCGGAAGAAATGGGATTATGCTGGCCTGAGATTACCCCGGAATATCCGGAAGAAATCAATGAGTACATTGATTCCTTAAAGTCAGGAACCGTGCTTCAGGTAGGGGTAAAATATATTGACCCGCAATTTATGGATATTGGAAAAGACATTGAAGCAATGTATACAGGTGCTATGACTCCGGAGCAGGTAATGGAGAATATTTCACAGAGACGGGACGAGCAGGCAAAATTGCAGAAGGACGAGGCCTGGGAGTAGTGCAAGGGGGCTGAAACATGAGAGCGAAAAAAATCTATCCTACATGGTTTGTATCAGGAGCCCTGCTGTTTTATGTGGTTTTGTTTTTTCTTCCTGGAATTATGGGAATCGGATATTCGTTCACGGACTGGAATGCATATAGTACGGAAGTAAATTTTGTTGGCTTGGAAAACTATAAAAACATTTTCCGGGCCAACGGAAACTATGGCATTTTTATCAAAAACACCTTTGTTTTTACCTTGGTGAGTTCAGTTTCCAAGACTTCTTTAGGAGTGGCCCTGGCCTTATTACTTACCAGCAAAAAAATAGCGGGTAAGAATATCCACAGAATGTTAATTTTTTTACCACAGGTTATGTCCTTTTTGATTATAGGGTTGGTATTTAAAAATTTATTTCATCCAAGCAGAGGATTCATTAACGTGACATTAAATGCTATAGGGCTGGATTTACTGGCACAAAACTGGCTGGGAGACCTGGATTTTGCATTTAAAAGTGTGCTGGCTGTAGATGCATGGAAGGGAACCGGATATGTGATGATGGTAATTATTGCCGGGCTAAATGCCATTTCTCCTGCATATTACGAGGCGGCCGCTATTGACGGGGCAAATTTTTGGAAAAAATTCCGGTATGTTACCCTTCCCCTGTTAAAACCTGTTTTAGTCAGTGTAACAGTGCTGAACGTGACATATGGCTTTCGGGTATTCGATTTGATTTACAGTTTAACAAACGGGGGGCCGGGAAATGCTACCGGTGTGATAAACACAGCCGTTTACAGTGAATTTTCAAAAGGGAATTATGCTATGGGGACAACCTTGTCCAGCGTATTGTTTTTGTTTATTATGTCCATATCGTATTTTATCTTAAAGTTTATGAATAAGGGAGGTGAGGTTGAGCAATGAAGAAATGGAAAATTTCAACGATTCTTGGGAACCTTGCCGCATGGATTGCCAGCCTTACCGTGCTGCTGCCTATGCTTGTGGTTTTATTAAATTCCTTTAAAACCCAGAAGGAGTCAGTGATTATGGATTTGTCTCTTCCCAAAAAATTTATGTTTGAAAACTACGCTGTGGTGGTGGAAAGAGGCAAGCTGCTGATTTCTTTTAAAAACAGCGCTGTATATGCCATGTGCAGTGTTATATTAATTCTTTTTGTGGTGTCGGCAGCGGCATATGTTCTTTCCAGAAACAGATGCAGGCTCCATAGAGTCTTGTATTACTTTATTATCCTGGGCATTGCTATGCCTTTGAATAATGTGGCGCTGATGAAGATTATGAAAGCCACAGCTCTTGTAAATACAAGATACGGCCTAATATTTCTCTACGGGGCTATCAATATACCTTTAGCGCTGTTTCTTATGTTTGGATTTGTGGAGACGGTTCCCAGGGAGATAGATGAGGCTGCAGTTATAGATGGGGCTTCTCCTGTAAAGCTTTTTCTAAAAGTGATTCTTCCTTTGATGAAGCCGGTAATAGCAACGGTAGGGATTTTGAATTTTATGTCCATATGGAATGACTTTTCCATGCCGCTGTATTTCATGAATAACTCAGAAAAATGGCCCATGACTTTGGCAGTCTATAACTTTTTCGGTCAGTTCGAGCAGAGCTGGAACCTGGTGAGCGCAGATATTGTTCTCACGGCATTTCCGGTATTGCTGTTATTTATCTTTGGACAAAAATATATTGTCGGAGGTGTTTCGGCAGGTGCGGTAAAGGGGTGATGTAAATGAAGAGAAATATTTTGTATATCCATACACATGACAGCGGCAGGTACTTAGAACCATTTGGCGTGAATGTAAAGACGCCCAGAATCATGCAGTTGGCCAAAGAGGGTACATTGTTTCGAAATACATATTGTGCGGCGCCCACATGTTCTCCCAGCAGAGTAGGGCTTTTAAGCGGTATGGCGCCTCACAGCTCAAATATGCTGGGACTGGCTCAGAGAGGCTTTCAGATGGATGATTACAGAAAGCATTTGGCAAATTTTCTGAAAGACAACGGTTATCGTACCAGCTTATTTGGCGTACAGCACGAAGCGCCGGATACTGCAATGATAGGTTATGACTACACATATGAGGCTGATTGTCAGGAAGATGACTTTATGAGCCGGGATATGGGAGCGTGTAATCATGCGGCAGAGTATCTGAAGAATTATGATGGGAACAAGCCCTTTTTTATGTCAGTGGGGTTCATACATACGCACAGAGCTTATCCCAAGGATGCAGAAGAATATATAAATCCAGATTATCTTACACCGCCGTATCCGGTGGCAGATACGAAGGAAAACAGAAAAGATATGGCTGCTTATATGCGGTCTGCCCAGATTGCAGATAACTGTACAGGGATTGTTTTGGATGCTTTAAAGAAATCAGGAATGGAAGATGATACCATTATCATTTTTACTACAGACCACGGTATTGCGTTTCCGTTTATGAAATGTAACGGGTATGACACGGGTATAGGAGTGACGCTTATCATCAAATATAAAGACAACCCAAGCAGAGGAAAAGTCAGCGACAGCCTGTTATCCCAGATAGATTTATTTCCTACGCTATGTGATTTAAACGGACTGAAAAAACCGGATTATTTGCAAGGGAAATCTTTTGCTGCATTATTCCGAAATCCGGAATTGGAAATTAACAGGCAAATTTATTCAGAAGTGACTTATCATGCAGCATATGAACCCATGAGATGTATTCGAACTAAAAGATATAAACTGATACGCTACTATGATTTCCATAACGGCCATGTGCCGGCGAATATAGATGAATCATCTTGCAAAAAGCTGCTGATAGACAGCGGCTTGTTAAAAAAATCCCGTCCCAGGGAAATGCTTTTTGATTTATATATAGACCCGGTAGAACGGGAAAATCTGGTTGAAAATCCAGATTACAAAGATATATATACAGACCTGAGATTAAGGCTTGAAAACTGGATGGGGGAAACAAAGGACCCGCTGATAAAGGTAAGTTATCGGGTGCCTAAGCCCAAGGAGGCTTATGTAAACAGGCTTCAGGATTTAGACCCGGCTTGTCTCATGAGGGAGTAAACTCCTCTGGCAAAACGAAATAAAAATGCATATTCAGCGGTTCCGACCGTTTGGTCCCTTGTGCACTGAAGGTAACAAAAAAATAATAAAAAACCATTGACATCCTCCTCATTCCTGTGCTATAGTATCCAAGGATTAGCTGCCGAAGACAGCAGGTGCCGTAAGGTATAATGATGAAACCGCCTGCCGAGGAAGAATTCATTCTTAGGATGTAAAACCATAGGAAGTCAGAACAATTTGATTTATGACTTTTGTGGATGATAAGATGGATATACACCTCTTTGTCTTATGGCAAAGAGGTTTTCTTTTTATTTTGTGCAGCGCAGCCTAAAAAAATAAGGAGGTGCATTCATACATGGCAAAAGTAGAACTTAAAAGACCTATCGTAGAAGAGATTTCCAACAGCATTCAGGATGCCGCTTCTGTAGTTTTGGTAAGCTACAAAGGTATCAATGTTGAGCAGGATACACAGATGCGTAAGGAAT
>CABSEJ010000118.1 GCA_902476765.1 uncultured Blautia sp. | reverse complement strand
GTAGAGCACCGGTCTCCAAAACCGTCGATGGGGGTTCGAATCCCTCATCCCCTGTGGAAAAGTCCAGTAATTGCTGGGCTTTTTTTGTGCTTCTAAATGTAGCTAAAGCGACCCAACCCAGGCGGAGAATCCTGCAAAGCAGGATTCTTTTTTTAAATTTTTCTGGAATATTTAACATTGCCATTATAGAAATATTTATATAGTGCTTCAGCACACTAGTGTACTGTATCGTTGATAAATAGCCAAATATTGTGGTTTACCAAACCGTTTCGTGGTATACTAAAAGAAACGGCGGTGATTTCTTATGGCAAGACCTAAAATATACACTATTTCATTGACAGATGACGAACTTAAAACGCTGAAATCCGTTATGCGAAAAAAACAAACGTCAAAAACTGTTCGGAACAGATGTCAAATCATAATTGATTTAGATGAGGCACATGGTAAAACCCTTACCCATAAACAGTCTGCTAAGACAAACTGTGTTTGTATGTCTACAATTACTAATACAGTAAAACTTTATTACGAGAAAGGCATCCCAGGTATCATCACCTTAAACCGTAACGTTAATTCTGACCATGCACGCAGGAAATTTGATGGACGTGCCGAAGCACGTATCATCGAAATTGCTTGCAGTCCTGCTCCAGAGGGCCATTCCCGTTGGACACTCCGTTTACTGGAAGAACAGGCCAAAATAGCGCTTGATGTTCCGGTTAGTAAAGATACCATTGGCAGGGCTTTAAAAAAAAATAAACTTCGACCTCACATGAATGACTACTGGTGCATTTCCTTTAAAGAAGATGCGGAGTTTGTAGCCTGCATGGAAGATGTTCTGGATGTCTATGAACTCCCGTATAATCCTATGCGACCTGTTGTTTGTATGGATGAGAAACCTTATCAGCTTTTAGAGGATGCACGAAAACCTTTGCCCATGCGTCTCGGTAATAATCAGAAAATTGATTTTGAATACAAGCGAAACGGTACCTGCAGTATATTTGCTTTCGTGGAACCCCTTGGTGGGAAACATCACATCCGTGTTCATGAACACCGCACTGCAATTGACTGGGCGAATGAAATCAAATATTTGTCAGACGAAATGTTTCCAGATGCTGAAAAAATCATTCTGGTAATGGATAATCTTAATACCCATAAAGCCTCCTCTTTATATAAAGCGTTTCCGCTGACTGAAGCAAGGCGAATCATAAAGCGTCTTGAAATTCACTACACACCCAAACATGGGAGTTGGCTTAACATGGCGGAAATTGAACTTAATGTAATGACACGCCAATGTCTGTCACGCCGTATAGATACAATAGACAGACTTAAAAGGGAATTATGTGCATGGGAAACGGAACGCAATCAGGATACAGCTAAAATACAGTGGCATTTCCAAACGGGAGATGCCAGAGAAAAGCTGATATCACTTTATCCAGTAATTCCATCCGCCACTTCTTAACAGATGTGGCGGATAGGTTAAATATCAATGATACAGTACACTAGTTTGTATAATATAGTTTTCTTGTATAGAAAAATCCTGAGAGGATATAATAATATATCTTCTTGGGATTTTTTTATTTCACTTCACAGGAAATTGTTTCTATGAAATAAAAAATACTCCGCAAGGATGTGTACTTGTGCAAAGAAGAAACATGTCGCTAAGGCGATTGCACTGGGCCCAGGAGTTCTACAAACGGAACTCTTTCTTATGTAAGAACAGAGAAGTCGTTGGGCCGCTGCCGCCGGAAAATGAATAAAAAGCAGAAAGGATATTTTAGAATGGAAAACAAAAATGTAAAAATCGAAGAATTGGATTTGGTAGAATTTCAAAACTTTTTGAGGGAAAGAGAAAATGCGGCTGCAACTATCGAAAAGTATGTCAGAGATGTGAAAACTTTCACTCGTTTTTCCGGGGAGGAGATAATGACAAAGGAGCTTTTGCTGGAATATAAAGACTGGTTGATTAAAAACTACGCCGTAAGCAGCGCCAATTCTATGATGGTGGCTTTGAATCAGTTCCTTTCTTTTATTGAACTGGGAAGATGGAAATTGAAGCGAATTAAGGTACAGCGGCTGAATTATGACGGACAAGAAAAAGAATTGACGAAAAAGGAATATCAGCTATTGATTTTCACAGCCAAAAAACAGGGAAAAGAACAGTTGGCTATGATAATGGAAACCATGTGTGCCACAGGAATCAGGGTTAGCGAATTAAAATTTTTTAGGGTAGAGGATATAAAAAAGGGGGTTGTGAAGGTTTGGAACAAAGGGAAATACAGGATGGTGGTTCTCACGGGTAAATTGAGAAAAAAATTGGACTTATATAGAAAAAAACAGGGGATAAAAAAAGGTTGCATTTTTGTCACAAAGAATGGCAGGATAAAAGACCGCTCCAATATATGGAGGGAAATGAAAAATCTGGCAAAAGAGGCCAGGATAAACCCGGACAAAATTTTTCCCCACAATCTGCGGCACCTGTTTGCCAGAACATTCTATGCGAAGACAAAGAATCTCATTGATTTGGCAGATATTTTGGGGCATAACAGCCTGGAGATAACCAGAATCTACACATACGCAGGAATAAAGGAGTGGAAAAGAAGTATGGAAAAGTTAGATTTGCTGACTGACCTGTAACCATATAATGTTAGTTATGTGGTAAAACAAATACATAGCAGATATAGTTATCTACTAATCAATGAAATTATAACGCAGAGCCCGTAAAAAAGTCAATACGAAAAACCGCTATTGGCTTTTTTGACGTGGGTAAAACTGAAGATTTTTTGTTTTTGTCCATAACAAATAAACCAAAGGGATTTTAGAAAGGGAAATGGGCTTAAAAAATTCCTTTGGCTGTCTATAATATAATGTCATTGCCTGTCCTTTTTAGAAAAATAAAAAATTTCCGGCAGAGTCACCCATATATAATATTGTTTTACCACATAACTAACATTATGTGATAAACAGCTGCAGATAAATATGTTTAAGCTATGAGAAAAATAGAAGAAAAGGGGTGAAAGATAAGCTCTGAAATTATGCAGGAAAATGAAAAGGAGTAGGCTATTATGAGGCGATATGGAAAGAAATTTATGGCGGTTTTGTTAATCGCTGTGATGGTAGCCCAGATGGGAATTCTCCAGTTAAGCGCAGCCTCCAATCAGTCACCGGGAATCAACGGTGATATTTATGTAAAAGCGGAAAATAACCAACTAAGGCTGGGCGAAGAGGTGGATTTGTGGGACCAGGTAACGGTCCAGGATTCATCGGGAAAGAATTTAAACGAATCTTCCCAGATTACAGAAATTAAACCAGACACCTTTGAAAAGGTAGTTAGGGAGATGGATAGAGTCCACATCACGGTATGCTTACTGTTTTGAGGTGGGACAAAATTCCAGCAGCTCGGATATTTACGGGGCCAACGGCGCCAAATGGGCGGACTCTGCCCTGTATTCTGCTTTGGCCTATACTATGGCTCACGGAGCCCAGTATGTGCAGCAGGATTCTGTGGATTCTAAGTATTCCATAGGAGCAGGAGACGGAACCTGGCCTATGGACTATGCCATTACCCAGTTGGTAGCCCATGCGTTGATTGCAGACCCGGAATTGAATCCGGCCAGCGACAGCGCTCAGCATGGCTGGTCTAATGAAATTAAGTTCAGTATGTCAGATGTCCAGGTGGCAGATGATGCCAGATATTATGTGATGAATAGCGCATCCATTGATTATAATGCCTATAAATATCAGGCTTTGGACATTGCAAAGCAGTTTTTTAATGATGCAAAGGCTTATGGTAAATGGGCCAATAACGGATACCTGGATAAAATTGAGTTCCATGTGGACGCAACCTCTGAACCGACTTTAAATGGAAGCAATTATGAGGCCACTTTTACCGTTACTCCTGAGTCTACCAGCAGGGACGGCAGCAGTCTGGACCATTCTTCTGAATTTGATGCGGACAGCCTGGAACTGACTTTGTCAAATGCGCCGTCAGGAGCAAAGATTGTAGCGGTGGATGCTTCCAAGGGGCAATACAAAATTACCTTTCCCAAGTCTTCTGTGGAAGCTGGAAAGACTTATACCATTACGGTAAAGGCTTCCGGAAAATTTGACCGGGAAAAGGTAATGAATTACCGAAGCAATAATACAAATAATCAGTCCATGGGCTTCTGGGAAGTAACGGAGGAAGAGATAGAGGACAGCACAACCTTCCAACTTTCAGTACCCAGTAAGCTGCGGCTGAACGTAAAGAAAGATTGGACAGGTGAATGGTCACAGACCTATCGGCCGGAAACGGTGAATGTACAGCTTTGGCGAAAATCTTCCGCAAAGCCGGGAGGCGAGCTGGTACCATACAGCTATAAAACCCTGAAGGCTTCTGAAAACTGGACCCTTCCTGACGATGATGACTGGAAGAACCTGCCTGTAGCGGATTCCAACGGAAATGTTTACACCTATTATGTGAAGGAGACAGTTCCATCAGGCTATACCTTCGTATCCTCTACAGAAACCACCAGCAGCGGTACCATTGTTATTACCAACGAACAGAAGCTTATCAATCTTACGGTAGAGAAAAAGTGGACAGGAAGCTATACCTCTGAGGATCTGCCGGATTCTATTACTGTAGAGCTTTGGAGAAAGTCAGACGCTAATCCCAATGGCAGCAAGGTTACCGGCAGTGACAAAACCCTGAAAAAATCCCAGGGCTGGAAGCTTCCCTCCAATGATATTTGGGAACATCTGCCTGTGGCGGACAAAAATGGAAATGTCTACACCTATTATGTGAAGGAAACTGTACCGTCCGGTTTCACCTTTGTCTCTACTACCTATGCAGAAGCAGACGAGGTATATGAAAATTCCCAACACCAAGAGACTATTACCATTACCAATACGGCTGAAGAAGGACCGGGCTTTAAATTGCTTAAAGTAGATGAGAACGATACGAACATGGGACTGCAGGGAGCAGAATTTGTTCTCACAGACGACATGATGATGGGGCAAGAATTGATGAAAGCCGTCAGCGATGCAGACGGAGTGGTAAGCTTTGAAAACCTGCATAGGGTTATGACGCCTAATAAAGAATACTATATCTATGAGAGTAAAGCTCCGGAAGGATATAAATTAGACGGCGGATATATCGGAGTAACACTGTCTTCAGGTGCTGTTAATGTTACCTCCAATAGGGTGGGAAGCGCAGGTATTACCCATACCTCGGGAGAGATTAAATTTACTCTGAAAAATGAGAGAACAGAACCGGTGGAAGCGGAATTCACAGTTAAGAAGGTAGACAGCCAAAACGAAAGTGTTGCTCTGGAAGGCGCAGAGTTTGCTCTTCGTGAAAGCCGGTATGGAGAAGACCTTCAGACGGCAGTCAGCGGCACAGACGGATTGGTGAAGTTTGAAAAGTTAGATGTAGGAACCTATTATGTGATAGAGACAAAAGCTCCGGAAGGATATTTGCTTCCAGAGGGATATATTCAGTTTAAAGTAAATGCTCAGGGAAGTATCAGCATTGTAGACAACGGATACGGGGATTTAGGGAATAAGGTGACAAACCAGCCTTATGATTACCAGCTGGGAAATGAAGAGCAGCCCAGAGGTTCCTTTGTTTTGAAAAAGGCAGATGAATCGGGAAACGGACTAAAAGACGCAAAATTTTCTCTCTATAAAGATAGTCTCAGCGGTACGGTTGTAGACACAGAGAAAAGCGCTTCCAGCACAGGTAAAGTGACCTTTAGGGATTTACTTCCAGGAACCTATTACATAAAGGAGACAACAGCTCCATCTGAGTATAAGCTTCCGGAAGGCTATATCAAATTTGTGATTAACCAGGAAGGAGAGGTTTCTCCCTGGGATACAGAAAATGGATACGGAGATTTAGGACAGGTACAGGAATCCGGAGATTTTCATTTTATATTAAAAAATGAAAAAATAGAAACCTCTGTGAAACTAAAAAAGGTAGACTCCGAGACGGAGAATCCGCTGGAAGGAGCAGAGTTCGAACTGAGAAGTGGTACACACAGCGGGACTACTCTGGATACCAAGACCAGCGACTCAGATGGAATGGTTACCTTTGAGCATTTGAAGGCCGGTGAGACCTATTATATCGTGGAGACAAAAATGCCGGAAGGTTATAAAGATTTTACCAGTTCCATAAACTATAACTTATGTGTTCGTGTCAATGCCACAGGAGAAGTGACCATGACTCCATCCTATAGTCTGAACTCATATATCATAAAAGAGGATACTGCTTACGTTATCTGGAAAAACGAACCGAAAAAAGTGGACATCTATATGTATAAGGTGGATGCCGAAGACGGAGGAAAATTAAACGGAGCTGTCTTTGAACTTCGGCAGACTCCGGAAGGAGCTCCTTTGCAAACCATAGAAATCGGAAAAAATTCCACTGAAGGATACGCAAGATTCAGAGACCTTGGAAACGGAACTTATTACATTGTAGAAGCAAAGGCACCAGATGGATATAATGCTCTGGGAGAAGGCCATATTAAGGTAACCGTAAGTAAAGGCCAGATAGCAGATGTGGAGGTGCGTTACCAAGAAGAAGACGCAGCCATGATAACGGTTGAAAAAAGCTTCAGTGGAGCGAGTGTATCTATTACCGTGAAAAATAATAAAAAAGAGGAAATCCAGCTTCCTGAAACAGGAGGAAAGGGAAATCTGCCGTTTACATGCGGAGGACTTATGCTTTTGGGCATTGGCCTTCTGCTTGCTATAAAATACCAAAAGCAGAGAAGGGAGGTATACCGCCATTAACCTCTGTCACAGCTTCTGCCGTTGACCCGGACAGTGGGTCTCTTACCGTTACAAAGAAAGGCTCAACTTTTTCCGCATACAAGATATTATCGGCCACAAAAAGCGGTGATGTATACGATTATACAGCCACTGCGAATTTTACAGACTTTTTCGGAAAGGCTGCATACGGAAACATTACCATCGACAGCCTCAGCAAAATGGCCAGCGATGGAATCAACACTACAATCCAGTCCCCAAGTGAGGTGACTCCTTCTGCTACTTTATCAGCAGTGACAAAGTCTCTGCAGCAGTATATTGAAGCAAAGGGAACCCAGGCAGACTACACCCTGAATACTGGTGTGAAGACTACAGTAGACCTGGGCTATTATCTGGTTGTAGAGTCTCAGAGTACAGATTATAACAATCCGGATAAGGATATGGAATTAGGCGGTACTCCGGGAACAGCAACGGTAGCTTCCAAGGCTATGCTGGTAACAGTTCCTTATGGCGATACGTTTGACGTAGCTATGTATCCAAAGGATGACGGAGTTACTATCTCCAAGAAAATCGTAGAGGGAGACAAGAGAGTAGATACGAATACCATTGCTATTGGGGATGATGTAAAATATGAGATTATTTCTACTATTCCAACCTATGATTCCAGCTATGATTTAAGCACAGTTAAATACAACATTACAGATACCATGAGCCAGGGTCTTACCTACAATAACGATGCCGTGCTGACCATGGAAACTGGAATCGGCACCAAGCCACTGACTGAAGGTGTAGAGTATACCACAAGCAAGAGTACAGTGGGAACCAACACGGTACTTGTATGGAATTTTGATTACTCTAAAATTATGAGTGGTACCAGGATTACTGTTACCTTAAGCGGAAAGGTTAATGAAAAGGCTGTCATCGGAGCACCGGGCAACCCTAACCAGGTAACCTTGGATGTTACGAACAATACAGGGGAAAACCATATTGCAGATAAGGTTATCAGCTATACCTACGAATTAGCTATCCGCAAAGTGGATGCTGAGGATGTGACAAAAGATTTGGCCGGAGCAGAATTTTCTCTGAAAGATTCTTCCAATAAGGTTGTAGGAAAATATACATACGACGAAAACGGCAACGTAGTTGTAATATCCGGAGATAAAGTGACTACAGACGAAAACGGTATGGTATATTTTGCCGGTTTAAATGCAGGCACATATAAAATCGTGGAGGAGAAAGCTCCTGAAGGATACAAGCTGTTAGGTGAGCCGGTTGAGGTAACCATTGCCGGATTAAAGACCGGAGAACATTATAATGGTAAGTATACAGTTACCATTGCAAATTCCAATACAGCAGGAACCGTAGTAAACAATGTGCAGGTTGACGGAAAGACGATTGAGTTCGTGGTTCAGATTAAGAACTATGAAGGCCTTACCCTTCCAAGCACCGGTGGTATGGGAACTAATGTATTCTATGCAGTTGGCCTTGTACTGATTGCAGCAGGTATCTTCTTTGTGTCCCGTAAGCTGAAAAGAAACAACTAAGTCATGAAGAAGAAGCTTTCCCTTGTTTTTTCTGTACTGCTGCTTATTGCAGGGATTTTGATTTTCTTTTATCCGGCTATCAGCAATTATGTGAATGTGTACAGGCAGTATAATGTGGTTTCCCATTATGTGGCCTCGTCGGCTCAGATAGTGCCGGAGGATAAGGAGAAATACCTTCAAGAGGCCAGGGAATACAATGAGAGACTGCTGGAATACGGCTCCATAGAACAGGCTATAACAGAAGTGCAAAAGGATTCTGAAGAATATGCTTCCATTTTGAACTATAATGAGGACGGGGTTATAGGAACGGTAGAGATTCCGGATTTGAATATCTACCTACCTATTTACCACGGAACAGAAAAAGAAGTATTAAAGGAGGGGGCAGGCCATTATGAAGGCTCATCCTTTCCTGTAGGCGGGGCAGGAACCCATGCGGTGATTACCGGACACAGAGGCCTGCCCTCTGCAGACCTTTTTACAAAGTTAGATGAAATGGAAGAGGGAGACCTGTTTTTTATCCATGTGTTTGATGAAACCTACTGCTATCAGACTGACGGTATCCAGGTGGTAGAACCAGAGGAAATTGACAGCCTGTCTATTGTTCCCGGGGAAGACCGGGTTACGTTGGTAACCTGCACCCCCTATGGAGTGAACAGCCACAGACTTCTGATACATGGAATTCGTATCCCGTATGAGGAGGAGACAGAACAGGAGAGAATCAACGTGGATGAAAAGCTTGAGCAGTACAGGCTGGTGAAACAGATATGTGTGGGAGCCGCAATTCTGGCTATTGTTCTTTTAACGGCCTTTCTTTTCAGGAAAGCAGGAAAGAGAAAAAGAAAAAACAAGTAGGAAGCATGGAAGGAAAGGGGAACGGAATGAAAAAACTTTATATGTTTTTCAGCAGCAGATATTTTATATGCTGTATTCTCACAGTTCTTCTGATAACAGCAGGCAGCCCGGGGACTGTCAGGGCAGATGGCCTTCTGGATACCAAGGGAAGTATTACTCTGAAGCTGGAGGATTTAGAAGAGGAAAATTCGGACAAAACTAATGTTGGATTTTCGGTATTCCGTGTGGGAATCCCCAGTTTTGAGAACGGAACCATTGGATATACCCTGGCCTTGGAGGTTCGGGAATTCCAGGGGAATATCAATTCTATCACCAGCGGTGAGGAAAACGTAGCTGCAGCCAAAGAGCTGCTGGCTCTTCTGGAAAAACAGGGCGTCACAGGAATGGAGCAGAAAACAGATGCAAATGGCGGGGCATCCTGGTCTGATTTGGAAACAGGGCTATACCTGATTTGGGAGACGGAAGGCAGTCATTACGGCACGGTGAATCCTTTTTTGGCAGCCATTCCCATGATGGATGAAGAGGGATGGGTATATGATGTTGTCACCTACCCTAAAGGGGAGGCCATTCATTCTCAGCCGGGAAATCCACCTAAGGAGCCGGAAAACCCCACAAAACCGGAAAGCCCGAAAAAGCCGGAGAGTTCCAAGACTCCGGTTACTTCCACAAAACCCAAGACAGGCGATACTCTGAATTGGCAGGGAGCTGCTTTGTGTTTTCTGTTGTCAGGAACCATTTGGGTTTATCTGGGAACAAGGAAGAGAGAAAAGAAAATAGGATAGATAAGAAAATTGCAGGGCTGCCCGGGAGGCCGGATTTATCAGGGAGATATCTGCCGGTAAGGGCAGTCTGAGCAATATATATTTTGTTTTTATTCCCGCAAGCAACGAGCCAAGCGAACATGCTTGCATCGGGGTATTTGACTTAAGAGTTCCACTTATGGAACTCTTTTTTCTTCATTACAGGGTATATTTATGCTATAATTCATTAGGAAAGTATCAGATTCAGGGCAGACAAAAAGGACAGCTTTATA
>CABSEJ010000117.1 GCA_902476765.1 uncultured Blautia sp. | reverse complement strand
CTTGGCTGCCAGAATTGCCGCATTGGCTCCTCCGTTAATCGCTACCGTTGCAACCGGAATACCGGAAGGCATCTGTACAATAGAGTACAGGGAATCTCTTCCTCCCAGAGATGTGGTATGCATAGGAATACCGATAACCGGCATAGGGAAGATTGCAGCGCACATGCCCGGAAGATGGGCTGCCATTCCTGCACCTGCAATGATTACTTTAAAGCCCTTCTCCTCCGCTGACTTGGCGTACTCAAAGAACACATCCGGCTCTCTGTGGGCAGAGATAATAGTCATCTCATACTCAATCCCGAATTTTTCCAGCATGTCTGCTGCTTTGCTCATAACGGGCATATCAGAGTCACTGCCCATAACAATTCCAACTTTTGCCATGATAATTCTCCTTTTTCTCATTCATAGTATGGGACTGCGATACAAAGCCGATTCAGGAATATTTCTGTATTTTATTCCTTCCAAATCTTTCTCACACCACAGCTCCACGTCCGTTTACAGCACAATTTTACATATACTTACAAATCTTGTCAAGAAGCAAAGGGCTCATTGAGAGGCTCTGTTCCCGGCAGCACGAATTTTCCGTCTTGGATAATGGATATTTTACCTCCGTCCAAAGTCTCCACCCAGATAGCATCCAGCTCGTCATAGGGAATAGTAATATCTGTATGGCAGCCCAGGTAAGCCTTGCTTACATCCTGCTTTCTCAGAATGGAAACCTCGTTGTCCCTGGCAATAATTTCCTTTCCGTCAGGATTATACACCGCCGTATCCTCGCTCCAGCTATAGCAGGTATCTCCCACTGCAAAATGGGGGCCCATTTTCTCTGCAATCAGAATAGGCAGCAGATTTCCAATCTGGTATTTCTTTGCCATAACATAGGCTGTAGTATTGGTTCCTATGGCAAACTCGCCCAGAGGCAGGGTCTCATGGTGATACAGCAGATTTTCCTTCACAAAATCTTTGCTCTCCTTTGAATCCTCAAAATTGGTACAGCTGTAATCTGCAATTTTGCCGTCCTCAAACCGGAGCTTCAGATTATGGTACTCTAAGCCGTTTAAAAATACTCTGGACACAAAAAGAATACCATCGGTATCTTTCAGCACAGGAGAAGTAAAGACCTCACCTACGGGAATGTTTACGTCGGCCACACAGTTTTCAAAATTTGTCTCCTTTTCCGGATTTTTCAGGTGATGGAGATGAATTCTCAAGTCTGTCTGGTTGTCGCCTTTTCCCGCTACCCGCACATACTCCCCTTTATCCAGGGCGTCTATAATAGACTGCTGAATTTTAGCATACAATTGATTATCCAGGGTATTGATTTTCACGGTTTCCCGGAAAATCTCCCGGAAATTTTCTCCGATTTCCTTTACCGGATAAGCGATGATAGTAAAGCTTCTCTCCTCACCTTTTATATACCGGTTTACAATCTGACCTGCCTCATTGTCATAGGTAACCTGCAGCTTTTGCTGGCGGGAGGTAAGGGTGGAAGCCTCCTTTTTTGCCACAGGGGCAAAGGGCTTCTCTCCGAAGGTCTCTATGCAGGCCGGGCCTCCATGGACATTTGCCAGGTCTTTAACCTGCTCATAAGCCACCTGCAGCACCCTGAGCTTTCTCTGAATAAATTCATAGTCCAGAAACAGGCCGCTGTCATCCTTGTGGTCATAATCAAACTGAAGGTTTGGCACTGCTCCGAAATAGCCGATTCTATGGGTCTGCTTTTTATTCACTGCATGGACAGCACTGCGGTAAATCACCGGCTTCAGCCCCATGACCTCAAACTGAGAGACAGCAGCCTTTACCATACGCTCAAAGCCAAGCTGGAACCGGATATTCACCGTCTTTTTCTTGGTAATATCCTTTTTCCCGTGAAGGAAGCCGATGCGATAACCCTCGGTATAGGTTCTGGCCATGGCCTGGATTTCCTCCTCCGGAAGAGTATTTAAGAAAGCCGCCATGCCCAGCTCATTTTCTGTCACATATTCTCCATAGCGGTACAGATAGCGCAAATCCGTCAAATCGCTTTCACAGACAATCTTCACCGCAAAATCCAGTTCCGGGTCCACCCCTTCTCTGACACGGCGTCCCACCATCTCGTCACTGTAATCGCTGACATACCAGTAAATAGCTTCTTTTACGTCCTTAGCCTTTACTTCCTCTTCTTCAAAAAGGTTGTATACCTGGACAAACAGCTCCATTACAACGGTCATATCGAAAAGCCTGTTCTCATAGGCAAAGACAATCAAGCCTCTGATTTCGCTGTAAAGGAAGCTGAGCATCTGGCTGAATTCCTTACCCAGGCACTTTCTGGCATAGGCCGGATTTCCATAGGAGCTGTCATAATTTTCCGGAAGAATATCCTCATACAGCCTATGGTTGTTTTCCTGCAGCTCCTCCATATCTGCCTGCAGCAGCCATCCCTCTTTTATTTTGTCATATACTTTGCAGACTTCCAGGATGAACTCTGCTGTCCTCCAAAAAAAGTCTCTGTAAGGCTCTTTTACCGCCTCTTCTTTCTGGATTTCTTCAATTCTCTCCCGCATCAGGGAAAAACGTTCCTGCATCAATTCATCATTCATCTTTTAAATTACCGCTTTCTACATTTTTGTTTATGATCTCGTCAACATAGTTTCTAATGGTCACAGAGCCCTGGGCTATCCGCTGGTTTCTTGCCAGAACCTGAGATTTTTTCACCTCATGCTCCTTCCATGACAAGCCCTTTGTGGCATCATTCAGCATCAAAGGCTGTACGTTATCACATACATGGGCGAATTTAGCCTCCGGCGTTTCGTAGGCTTCAAACTCCTCCCAAATATCCCTGAGCTTTTTGGCCTGGTCCTGAGGAAGTATATGGAAAATCCTGTCTGCAGCCTTTACTTCCCTCTGCCGCTTGCTTTCGTTTCCCGCTGCATCGTAAGCATAGGTATCTCCGGCGTCAATCTCCACAATATCGTGTATCAGAACCATGGTGATGACTTTTACCAGGTCCAGCTCCTCATTGGAATGTTCTGCCAGAAGCACCGCCATCATAGCCAGATGCCAGGAGTGCTCCGCATCGTTCTCTTTTCTTTTTCCGTCAGACAGATAGGTCTGCCTCTGGATAAACTTCAGCTTATCCACCTCCAAAAGAAACTCCATTTGTTTTTTCAGCCGCTCTTCCATATATTCACAACCTTTCCTTTTAAAGACCAATCTGTAAATTTCTCAGGAATAACCAAGCCTTTTCCCTGGGGGAACTGTACTTTGTCTGCCTCCTGATTTATCTATGTATATTTATTTTTGGAATTAGTTTTTTAGGACAATCCCACCAAAAACAGGGCCAGCCACACCACCATCAGTACGCCGCTTCCCAGGGCTCCCACCTTACTGAAAACCTGGCTTCTGTTTTTCTCTGAAAAGCTTTTTAAGCCCATATAAAAGCCATAAATGGAAATTCCCATGGCCAAAACCCCGGCTGCTCCCAGATATATGCCGCCTTTTCCGTGAAAGCAAAGGGAACAAATGGCGGATATAAGGAGCAATCCCAGAGAAATCCCCGCCAGCACGGTAGAGACAACACCCTTTTCTGAATGTTTCTGTTTTGTAAAAGAATATTTATAACGTTTTACTGCCATTCTTTCGTCTCCTTTTTCCATAGTATATCCCGTGGCACACAGCAAAAATCAGGTATCCTGCCGCTGTTCCCAAGGTATTCATGACCAAGTCATCCACATCAAAGCAGCCCAGTTTTGTCATAAGCTGTATGGTTTCCACAGCCAGACTCAGGGCAAATCCAGAGAACGTAATAAAGAAAAACCCTCTTGCGTTTCTGCTGATAACAGGTAGAATCAGGCCAAAAGGCATAAACCCCACCACATTTCCCAGAAGGTTAGCCGCCACAGCCGGATACCCCAGCAGCTCCCTGTAAGTCCAAAACCTGCGGATTTCCTGAAACAGCACCAGATTATAATGATACTCTCTCCTGGAAAATTCCACCTGGCCGAACCTTTCTGCAAAAAACAAAAAATAAACCAGCGCAAGAATATACAGCACGAACATAACCGCTCCTGCTGCCCGAATTTTTTTCTTTGTCTCTCTATTCAATTTTTTAACCTCTTTTATATAACACTTCTATACGAAAATATGATAAAAGACAACGGAGGTGTCCCTCCGCAATATTCAGCCTTAATTATTCAAACTCAATGGTAACCGGCAGCAGCCACATATCCATATAAGTATGGCTGCTTGCCGGCAAAAATTAAAATGTAATTTCGGATTTTCTCTTCAGCAGCCTGGCACCGTTTACAATCATCAAAATCCCCGCTGTAATTCCTGTTACCAGTACCACAACTCCCAGGGCGATACTTCCACCGCCGCAGCAGCTCATTGTTTTGTAAACTTTTTCATTCATACAAAAACACATCCTTTTCCAACTTGATTCTAATGTATTATTTGTTTTTCTTTACTGTTTTGCCCCATATTGCTCATAGTATGCGTCAATGGCAGCTTTAATCTCATGGTCAATCACAACTTTTCCTTTGTACTCTTTGTTGTATAAATGCTCCACAACCTCTGCCATGGATACAATGGCCGCAGTGTCAAAGCCGTACAGCTCTTTCACCTCGTCAAGAGCACTCTTCTGTCCGCCTTTTCCTACTTCCATACGGTTTAAGGATACCATCAGCCCCACAATTTCCACGTCTGCAGCGCCTTTTACCTTGGGCACAGTTTCCTCCATGGACTTTCCGGAGGTTGTCACATCCTCAATCATGATAACCCTGTCCCCGTCTTTCAGCTTGCTTCCCAGGAAGCTTCCTTTATCTGCGCCATGGTCTTTTTCTTCTTTTCTGTCAGAGCAGTAGCGAATCTCTTTTCCGTACAGCTCGCTGTAGGCAACGGCTGTCACAACGCCCAGGGGAATCCCCTTGTAAGCCGGCCCGAACAGCACGTCGAAGTCATCTCCGTAGGTACTGTGAATAGCTTTTGCATAGTATTCTCCCAGCTTCTTTAACTGAGAGCCAGTCACATACCCTCCTGCATTCATAAAAAAGGGAGACTTTCTCCCGCTCTTTAACGTAAACTCTCCAAACTTCAAAACATCGCAGTCCACCATAAATTCGATAAATTCTTTCTTGTACTGCTCCATATCTCTAAAACCTCCTGTATTTACGGGCTTTTTCAAGCCTTTCTATTTTGTCCCAGCAAAATCGGGAAAAGAACTATTAAATCTTTTCAATTCTACCATAGTTTCCTGTTTATTTCAATCGAGGAAACCGCTCAAAATCGGATGACGCAGATAATGTCCCCACTATCTGCGCCATTTCCTTCCCCCTTGAAATATTTACTCCGTTTTCTTTCAACTTTTACTCCAAATTTACTCCATTTTAAAAATCTGTTACGATATTTTGCAGTATTCTACGATACCTTTTCTTTGGAGAAAAATGTCTGTAAATCTAATTATTTCATTACAATATTAAATAATGATACTGAGTATCGTTGTGACGATTTTATTGGCATATATCAATCACACAAAAAAGTAACCGCCCCTCTGCCAAAGGAATGCGGTTACTTTTTTGTAACTACATAAACCTGGACTGACCGTCCCTCGAGTAGTGTCTTTTTCTAATTTCATTCTAGCAAACGTCATTTCAAATGTCAACTTTCACACGCTTAAATTTGCACTTGAGTTAATAATTCTCTCCGATTTACTACACCAATTACCAGCCCCATCTATTCTGCTGCCTATTTTCCTGTTGACTTCAATACGAAATCGTATTATAATTCTTGATACGATTTCGTATTGAAAGGGGTGAGGATTTTGGATAAGAATTATGAAGCTGTCAGGCGTATCATGTTAGCCACAAATAAAATTGATGGTGTGTATTATCTTTTGGCCAGGCATTACGGAATTAACGAAAATACCCTGGCTTTTCTCTATGCCCTTGACGATGGAAAGCCCCATTCCCAAAAGGAAATCAGCGATGTGTGGCTGATTCCCCGGACTACAATCAATTCCATTGTGAAGACTATGCTCTCTGAAGGATATATCGCTTTTGAAGGGGAGCAGCATACTAAGGAAAAAGCCTTGGTTCTGACGGAAAAAGGACGCAGTTATACCAGCAGGCTGTTAAATGACATTTATCTGGCAGAGGAACAGGCCATTATAGAAACCTTGCAGAAGTTTTCTCCGGAGTTTGTCACAGCCCTGGAAGATTTCAGTGACCGTCTCCGTGCAGGCTTTGATAAAATCACACATTCAACAAGCAAAAATTAGCATTTGAGAGGAACAGAACATGCAAATTCAATTATCCAGCCATTTTACTTATAAGAAACTATTTTACTTTTGTCTCTCGCCCATTATCATGATGGTATTTACCTCTATCTATGGGGTTGTGGACGGTTTTTTCGTATCGAATTTTGTAGGGAAGGTGCCCTTTGCGGCAATCAATCTTGTAATGCCTTTTATTATGATACTCGGAGGCGTAGGGTTTATGATTGGAACCGGAGGCAGCGCCCTGATTGCCAAAACTCTGGGCGAAGGCAGACAGGAAAGGGCCAATCGGTATTTCACCATGCTGGTGAAGCTTACTGTCGTATTAGGCGTTATCCTTTCCCTGATTGGCATCCTGTTTATACGCCCTATCTCCTATTTACTGGGGGCAACGGATGCTATGATAGAAGACTGTGTGATTTACGGCAGAATCGTGCTGTCTTTTAACACGGCGTTTATGCTGCAAAATGTATTTCAGACCTTTCTGGCTGCAGCGGAAAAGCCTAAGCTGGGTCTTTGGATAACTACAGCCGCAGGGATTACCAATATCCTTTTAGACGCATTGTTTATCGCAGTTTTCCAATGGGGCGTAGGGGGAGCCGCCCTGGCTACGGGTATCGGCCAATGCGTAGGCGGTATCCTGCCTCTGATTTATTTTATCCGGCCAAACAACAGCCGTCTGCAATTTCAGAAAACCAGGACTGACGGCAGAGCCTTATTAAAGGCCTGCGCCAATGGTTCCTCAGAGCTGATGAGCAATATCTCTTCTTCCTTAATCAGCGTAATTTACAATCTGCAGCTTCTGAAGTTTGCCGGAGAAAACGGGGTGGCGGCCTACGGTACCATTATGTACATCCAGTTTATCTTTATTGCCATTTTCATTGGTTATACCATCGGAACCGGGCCAATCATCAGCTACCATTATGGCGCAGGAAATCATAAGGAGTTAAAAAATTTATTGAAAAAAAGCCTGTTCCTGGTAAGCACGGCAGGAATTACTATGATGTTTCTGGCCTTAGTCCTGGCCGGGCCGCTTTCCCAGGTATTCGTAGGCTATGACAAAGAGTTATATGAGCTGACAAAGCATGCTTTCCGGATGTTTGCTTTTTCCTTTATTTTAGCAGGCGTAAATATTTTTGCCTCCTCCTTTTTCACGGCCCTTAATAACGGAGGAGTATCTGCGGCCATCTCTTTTATGAGAACTCTGGTGTTTCAAATTGTGTCCGTACTGGTGCTTCCCCTTTTCTTCGGTCTGGATGGTATCTGGTACTCCATCACAGTGGCGGAGATTCTGGCCTTCTGCGTTTCGCTCTTGTTTTTAATCATAAACCGCAGGAAGTACCACTATGGATAAACAGGTTGGTTCATCGCCTTGTAAAGGGCAAAAGCTCTATGGTTGAGAACACAAAATTTAATCTTTTCCACCCTTTTTCTTATCCAGAGAGAGCTGAAAAAGTGGTGCCGCTGTTTTTACAGCCGCACCACTTATCATCAGAATCTACTTCTTTCTTTTCTCTTTTCCCTACCTTTTACTTCTTCTCTTCTTCACCCCTAATCTCCAGAAGAGACCGCCGCTTAAGATTACCAGAACAGCCAGCGTGAAAATGGGTGTCGGGTCTCCTGTCTTCACACGGTTTATGACCTTCTTCACCGGATTATCGGTGGAATCCTTGTCCTTTCCCTGGTCTGTGCCCGGGTCTTTATCCGGCTCCTTACCAGGGTCCTTTCCTGGGTCTTTCCCCGGCTCCTGCTGGCTGGTCCAGCTCAGCACAAAGGGGCTGAACCCACTTTCCGGGATATGGAACTGTATGCCGTATCCTGTATTCTCTATCTCCACCTGTTCCATGGGAGCCTGCTGTACCTGGACTTCCAGGTCTGCGTTTCCCATGATAGCGTATTCTCTGTGCAGTCCACGGAAATGCATAAGCGTAAATTCCGTGTCCTCATCCGTACCTTCCGGATAAGGCCAGTATACATCAACTCCCTTGCTGGAGGACAGCCACAGGTTTCCATCCTGGTATGCTACCAAATCCAGATACCGGGAAAGGTACTGCCTGCCTTCCATCACAGCGCCGGAATCCTCCAGGCTCTTAGCTGCCCTTTCCTCCAATACCAAGGCTCCTGTCTCTGCATTCTGGGTTCCGTAGTACAGCAGTTCATCAAAGAGCAAGCCGGAATCTTCAATCTCCACGGTCCCCAGTTCGGCCTTCCCGTTTACGGTTATCACAGAATCGTCGGGAATCACAACAGTCCCCACACCGTTTTCCAAATCGCTGCGCTGTCTTTGGGTCAGTCCCTGGCTTGCCGGGCTGGAGCCGCTGACAATCTCTCCTAACTGGTCTTCATTCTTATTTTCATTGGTATTGCGGACAATCAAGAGGCTGGTGGTAAAAAGTACCTTCTGCTCTGTCTCAAATCCGTCTGTGCTGCAGGTGATGACAGCCCCTTCCGTCACAGGGCGGATGTGGGAAATATATACTCCGGGAATCTGGTCATTCTCTGCTATGACACCGGAATCTATCTCTCCGTCATCATCTTCGGCCCTGGTGTAGTAGGCCACAAAGGGATAATCCTCCTCTTCCCACAGGGTACCGTTGACTCTCCACTGAACATTTTTCGGGATGCCGGTGTATCTGGGCTTAGGGAAACCGTCCGGATTGTCTTCCTGCAGCTCATTTCCTCCGGTGTAGACCACCAGCTCTTCCAGGCCAATGGTCACCCCGTCTGCCCACTGGGTCTTAGGGTTCAGACTCAAATCCGTCTCTCCTTCCATGGGAAGGCTGACAAAGAAAGGACTGGACAGGAAGCTTCCTGCTTCTACATGGTACCGGCTCTGGGGCACTATCAGGTACAAGCCATAGGAAAGTCCCCCAAAGAAAACCTGTCCCTTATCATCGGTCTCTTTCTCCTGGCCGGAAACCTGTTCCTTCCGGGCATAGTCTGCTGCTTTCTCTGCCAGCTCCTGCAACTGGCTGGAGGGCAGGGACTCTAAATCCTCCAGGGACAGCCCGCTGTCCTGAAATCCTTCTGCCAGAGTGCCTCCCACACCGGAGGTGCCTACATGATACAGCTTTACCGGCATATGGGACAGATAATAGGTTTCCCCTGTATCTCCTTCCGCAGTTCCCTGATAGCAGATGGTGATACCTGCCTGTCCATTCTCTGCCTGCACAGGCAGAACAGTCAGGCTCAGCAGCAGGACTGCCAAAAACAGAGAAAAAATCTTTGCCTTCCTTTGTTTTTTTCTCATCTCTTTTTCTTCCTCCTCACTCTATAGACTACATATATCAATATCAGGATTGCCAGCACGGCCAGCATGGCTTTTACTTCCATGGGAATCCATACCTTGCTCTGTACTTCATCCGGGGCTACCTGGGCTGCTTCTTCATAGGGAATCCGCACCCCTCTCACCAGAAGGCGGTGGGTATTCACCGCATAGGGGGTACAGGTCACCAGGGTCACATAGTCCTGGCCCTCAAATACACGGAGGCATTCTGTCTCCTGGGGCAGCACAGTCTGGATGGAGTCCACCTGATAAGCCATGGTCTCTCCCAGAACCTTCACATAGAACACATCCCCCTGAACCAGCTGGTCCAAATCCGAAAACAGGTCAAGGGTAGGCAGGCCTCTGTGTCCGGTGAGGACCGAATGGGTACTGCTGCCGCCTATGGGAAGAGAGGTTCCCTGGCATAGGTGCTGTTTCTTTGTATCAGGTAATTGCTGATTGTGGGATATAACAACACGGAGCAGCCTATCAAAATGACAAGCACTGCCAGGATATTGATGACTCGTCTTCTTTTCATAAGCTCCTCCCTGCTGTTCTTTCTCTGTCTTTTCCATTGGTCCCCTAAAGAGGGGCTGCCGCATAAAATGAAGTTTGCGAATATTTATACATTTTATTGCTCAGTCTGCGCCCCTTTGAGCCTGAGGTCTCAAAGCTATGCTCGGCAAATTGGCATAAAATGTATAAATATTCCGACTATATGTTTTATGATATACGTTTTATAATTTACGTTTTATAACATACCTTTCATGATATAGCTTTCATGGGGCAGCCTTATGACGAGATAGATGTTATGCCGAGATACATCCAGTATTCTTAGGTTCTAT
>CABSEJ010000116.1 GCA_902476765.1 uncultured Blautia sp. | reverse complement strand
TTTTCTGTTTCCTGACCCAGACTTCTGTAGTCCTGTACAGCCGCAAAAGCTTTATAACAGGCCTCCATTTCTTCATCTTTTGGAGTGCTGCCCCCTTCTATATAGTCTTTGCAGGTATCATAGAGCTGTAACTCAATCTCAAATATGTCTTCCCATTTCATCTTGCTTCCTCCTTCTAATCTTTCTTCTGGTTCTTTTCTCCCAGTCCCTGGCGGCCTCTATGCAGACCATAAGGATTATAAATACCAGCAGCCAGTCCAGTATCTGGAAGATTCCTGATTCTTCCGGCATAGTAAATACCGTGTTAAACAATACAGTTGTTCCCAGTAACGCCTCTGTTATTGTTGTTCTGTACAAGCTTTTACCTCCAATTCTTTTATATTGTGCGGGTCTGTTAAATCTTTTCCTTCGCAATCTCTTAGAAACTTTAAAAGAGATGTCCGTCTACATTTATAAGACCCCAGTTTCATAAATGGCAGTAATCCCGCTTTTCTGAGCTCATGAACGAAATTTACATTGCACTTCAAAAGAGTCGCTACTTCTGAAACTGTATAAAGAATATCTTCCATTTGGATTCCTCCTTTCTTGTGTTTTCCTGCTTAATCTCCTATACTGTAGTTACAGGCACTGCCATGCCGAGTATGTAGGAAGGAGAATATTGCATTGTATACAGAAAGAGATATTCAGCGTAAAGTTAGCTCTGCGATTAAAAGTGTTATTAAGCCCGGCCAGGAACACATAACACCTGAACAATTAACAGAAATCCTCACAAAATCCATCTCTTCATGCATACTGTCACATGATTTTATTGATTATGTAGACAATGAATTTGGAAAATCATCAAGACGCAGAACATAACTTGGAACAGAAGCATTCGCTCCAGAAGCGTTTGCTTCTTTTCAATTTCATCTAACCTTTTTTCAACGATTTCTGTAAATCTCACTTTCTCACCTCCCTTTCCTATATTTCCCTCTTGCTAATGCAGAACTAATGTTCTATATTTAAAAAGCGTTTAATATCCTAATCAATCAGTTTTTAAAATAGATTGATATTCGGATAATTCGACCGGAGTAATTTCCATGGCTTTACACAAAGCAAACATTTCATTCGCCTCCAACTTTCTTTCAAGATTTATTACTTGCGATAGCTTACATGGTGTCATACCTGCTTTTTTTGCTATAAAGGCCTGCTTATACCCCTTGTCCTTAATAATGTTTCTTAAATTCATTCTTATATCAGACATATTTTCACCTCTCTTTCAAACTCATTTTTTGAGTATATTTGCATTATAATACTCATAATATTAGTTGTCAACATATTTAAACTAAATTTTTGAGTTTTTATATTGATTTTCCAAATTCTATATGATATTCTACGTTTAGAAAGAAGGTGAAATAATGACTAAGGAAGAAATCGGGGCTATTTTAAAGCAATTAAGAAGCAATAGCGGAATGACTCAAAAAGAAGTGGCTGCAAAAATAGGTCGGACTCAGCAAATCATAGGTCATTGGGAAACTGGATATGCCCAGCCAGATGCTAATACTTTATTTACATTGTGTGATATATACGGCACAACTGTTGACGAGGCTTTTGGTTTTAGAAAAAACACGAATATATTATCAACAGAAGAAAAACAAATTTTAAATACATATAGCCTCCTTGATGATTTTGGCAAAAAAACTGTCCAGTTAGTTATGAAGAGAGAGTCGGAACGTTCCCAATTGATTGCCTCTCAAAGAAAACGAATCGCAGAGCTTGAAGCAACTCCTGTAGTAATCGAAAAAGAAAAAGACTCCATTTTGCGTATATACACATATCTTCATAAAATTGCTTGTGCTGGAAATGGTTTCTATTTCGATGATATTCCTACTGATTCTATAGAAGCTCCTTATCTGGAAGGTGCTGATTTTATTATTGGAGTAAACGGGGATAGTATGGAGCCTACTTTAAAAGATGGTGATTTAGTGTATGTTCAAAAACGGCAAATTGTAGAGGTTGGAGAAATCGGAGTTTTCTTTTATAACAATGAGTGCTTTATAAAAGAGGCCGGAGAAGATGGTTTAATTTCCCACAATAGCAATTACAAAATGATACCTGGAACAGAACGTATACAATGCATTGGTAAAGTGCTAGGTAAAGTTAGCCTATAGATTAAATTACTTCGGCATTTTAATAAATTAAAAATAAGGGAGGGGATATTATAGGGTTCTTAAGTAAAGTTACCGAAAAATATAATTGCGATGTATGCGGCAAACCTGGCGCTAAACTTTTAATGCAGACCTTGATTGACGGCAAAATATGTAATGATTGCTTTAGCAAATTAGGAGATGACCGATATAAAACTCGACACACATTAGAACATGCTAAAGAAATAATTAGTGTCTGGGAAGAAAATATATCACTATCAGATATAGATTATTTGTTTACAGACACTGAGATTTTTAGCGAAATGCTCCGAACAGAAACGGCAAACACCAAAAGACTTAAAACTGATTTATTAGAAGCCAGCTTTTTTTCACCTGCAAGTAAAAGCGAAGCTATCTATCGTGGCCGCATATATAGCATAACCGGAAAGGATAAAAGGTTTCCTAAACTCCCCACTAGGGAAATTGAAAAGACCAGATTGGAATTATACCCATTTTTATATGGCATTAGTGAACCTTTATACTGCAAACCCGGACAAGAAGTAAAATATAGCAATCGCCCTTTTATTGATGACCGTAGCGACAAAGAAAAAGTAGAATATGGAAATTCTATTCGTGATATTCTTCTAAGGCAAAAGAGCTCTAAGGAGTATGAGTGGATTATAAACAATATTCCAGAACTAGCTCCAAAGTCCCTCTCTGGATATACCAGGATGAAAAAACTTAAAAGTGCTAATTTTATGAAAATAGTAAAAGCTGCCCATGAATTGGGATATGAAATTAAAACTGACATCTTTTAGCATAGAACTAAAAGATTTTTAGGAGGATTAGTTATGATTGATTTTCAAAATAAAAAAGTTTTTAAACTTAGCAAGGCAAAAGAAAAAATATACCGAAGGAAATAGGAGAAATAAAGACAATAGGAAAACTTATTGCCTCTTATATTTTATAATAATCACAAGCCGCCCCGGTGCGCCAACACCAGGACGGCCATGAATATATCCGAAGATATAGGCTGCTTGTGAAATTCTGTTTTAAGCAAAAGTTTTTTGTATATATACAATCCTTCTTGTCTAAACGCAAAGATTTTAATTTTTTGTGAACTTTTCTCTATTTCTATTGATTTTTTACCGCTAAGGGCATATTATAATGTTACATCACATTTGTGATGTAATTAAAGAATGTTTCGCAATCGTGTATTTGCGCAACCATCCATGAAAGTGTACCCCTAGCAGTAATCCTCCCACCATAAGGGATGTGATGAGCCTAGGGGTATTTTTGTAAAGGAGAATATTTTATGATAAGAACTGCAATATTGGTTGATGGAGCCTTTTATAGAAAACGTGCGTATAATCTCTTTGGAGATTTATCCGCCGCAGCCCGAGCAAAGGAGCTTTCTTCATACTGTCACCGACATATTAAAGAGGAAAAAGAGGGAGCGCATTTGTATAGAGTGTTTTACTATGACTGCCCTCCTATATCAAAAAAAGTGTATCATCCATTTTTGAAGAAGCAAATAGATCTTTCTCAGACTGATGACTATATATGGGCAAATGAATTTTTCAAAGAATTAAAGCATCAGAGAAAATTCGCATTAAGACTCGGTCGTTTAGCCGAAGAACAAGCGCAATTTATTGTAAGACCTGATTCTTTCAAGAAAGTTCTCAATGGTTCGATAAAGTTGGAGGACTTAACCGAAAAAGATTTTATGTTATCCGTTTCCCAAAAAGGTGTGGATATGCGTATCGGAATTGATATTGCATCTCTTGCTTTTAAAAAACAAGTTGATCAGATAATTCTAATATCAGGCGATAGCGATTTCGTACCCGCAGCTAAGCAAGCTCGAAGGGAGGGTATTGACTTTATTTTGGACCCAATGCGTTCTCCAATCAAAGAAGATTTGTTTGAGCATATAGATGGAATGAGAACAAAAGCTCCAAAGAAGGATAAGAATTAGCAAAAACCGCCCGGTACTGGTAATACCGAACGGCTTAATACATACCCGAAGATATGCTATTACTTTGGTCGGTAATATTGTATCATCTTCGGAACAGCCGCACAATCCAGAACATTTGTACTGGCTGTTATTTTTATACTCAAATATAGAAAGGAAGATGAATATGGGACAACTAAGAACACGAAAACGTGGAAAAACATGGGAGTGGTCATTTGAAGGAGCGAAAATAAACGGAAAGAGGAATCCTATATCTAAAGGAGGATACCGGACTAAAGCTGAAGCTATTGAAGCAGGTACCCAGGCTAAAGCTAATTACGATAACGCTGGAAGTGTGTTTACTCCATCCCAAATATCTGTAAGCGATTATTTTTCATATTGGCTTGAAAATTATGTAAAAATCGAATGTAAGCCCAATACCTACAGAGCCTACAGCGATATTGTTAGAATACATATCAATCCATACTTCGGGAAATATCCACTTAAAGGCTTATCTCCTGAGCAGATACGGGCGCATATGAACACTTTATATGCAAATGGCCTATCACGAAGTTATTTGAAAGATATACTTTGCGTTTTGTCTGGAGCCCTGGGATATGCTGTATATCCGCTTAAATACATAAAGGAAAACCCCTCCTCCGGCATAAAGCTGCCAAAATGTACCGCTCCCAAAAAAGAAACCAACCGAAAAATCATTTCAAACCAGGAATTTTTGCAAATATTAGATTACTTTAAACCGGGAAATCCATATCGTATTATTTTTCTGATATGTTATTATACAGGGCTTAGAATCGCTGAATGCACCGGTCTTACCTGGGACAGAATTGATTTAAGTGCAGACACCATTACCATTGACAGAATATTAGTAAAACATCCTGAAAAGTATTGGTATATGGGCACCCCAAAAACAGCTACCAGTACCAGGACAATATCTATTGGGAAAACTCTCCATAACGAATTGAAACAGCAAAAGAAGTGGCAATTAGAAAATCGCATAAAGTATGGTGAATACTACCTTGATTATCGTATTAACGGTAAGAATAAAATATACGGCCTTGACAACACAGTTCAGTATCAGACCACAGACCCGTTTATACAATTTGTATGCACTAGGGAAAACGGGACTGTTTTAAATCCTGATTTGTGCCGATATGCCAGTAGAATTGTCAATTATAAACTTGGTATACAGTTTAACTTTCATTCTCTCAGGCACACACACGCTACTATGTTGATTGAACATGGGGCCAACATAAAAGATGTACAGACCAGACTTGGACATGCCAATATTTCAGTTACCATGGATACCTATGTCCACGATACAGAAGCTATGAAGACCCAAACCGTAGATATATTTGAAAAGGTTGCCTTGCCTACCGCTAAATAAAAGGTAGGCAAATGGTAGGCAAATACCAAAAAAGCCTACCATCAACCCCAGTAAATATGCCTATTTCCTAACAAGTAGAGCAATTGTCTCACAATGCACCGTCTGACAAAACTGATCCACACAGCACACCTTCTCCACCCGATACCCCTTCTCCAAAAACATCTCCAAATCCCTTGCCAAACTGGTGGGCTTACAGGATATATACACCAGCTTATCCACGCCGTAGTCTATGATTTTGGGCAGCGCCTTGGGGTGTATGCCGTCTCTGGGCGGGTCCAGAACAATGAAATCCGGCTTGTCTTCTATCTGGTCCAAAACCTTCAGCACATCCCCTGCAATAAAGCGGCAATTTTGAATTCCGTTCAGCCGGGCATTTTCTCTGGCCGCCTCCACAGCCTCTTCCACAATCTCCACTCCGATGACCTCCCGGGCTACAGGGGAAAGAATCTGGGAAATAGTTCCCGTACCACTGTAAAGGTCAAAAACACGCATGTCCTTAGTGTCTCCGATATAGTCCCTGGCTGTGCGGTAGAGGACCTCTGCCCCGTAAGAGTTGGGCTGGAAAAAAGAAAACGGAGTAATCTTAAACTTCAGTCCTAAAATATCCTCATAAAAATAGTCCTGCCCGTAAAGAAGCCTGGTCTCGTCACTCCGGACTACATCAGAAAGGGAATCATTGATAATGTGGAGAAAGCCCACTATTCTCCCCTCTAAATCCAGTTCTAACAGCCTTTGGGTCAGGGGCGTGAAATCCGGCTCCTCCTGGCTGCTGGTTACAAGGCTCACCAGGATTTCCCCTGTTGTATTTCCTCTGCGAAGCAGAAGATGGCGCAAAAAGCCTTTATGCTGCATTTTGTGATAGTAAGAAAATCCCTGGCTGCGGCAGAAATCCAAGATACAGGAAAGGATTTTCGTCATATCCTGGTGGACAAGCTTACAGTCTGTTGCATTCAGCACATCATAGGTGCTGCCCTTTTTATGAAGTCCAAGAGAAAGAGGGCCATCCTTATATTCGTCTCCAAAGGAAAATTCCATTTTATTCCGGTAAGCAAACTCTCTTGGGCTGCCTTTGATTCCTTCAAATAAATACTGAGGCTCTCCTTGTGGAGTTACCTGTCCGCCCTTTACCAGAGCCTGGTCTATCAGTGCTTTTATCTGGTTTGCCTTCATTTTAAGCTGCTCCTCATATGGCATGGTCTGATACATGCAGCCGCCGCAGGCCGGAAAAATACTGCACACCGGTTCCCTGGTCTCCAGGGGGGACTTTTCCAGAACTTCTAAAAGCCGCCCTTCTGCTCTGTTTCCCTTTTTCTTATGAATGACAAATCTTATGCGCTGGCCGGGTATTCCGTTTTTAACAATAACGTTCTGTCCCTCTACCTTTACAATTCCCTTGTTGGGGAAATCCACCCTCTCAATTACTCCCTGATAAATCTCGCCTTTCTTCACCTTATCTATCCTTTCCTGTGTTTTTATCTACCCTCAGGTACAGAAAAAGAAGCTCCGGTCTCCCGAAGCTCCTTATTGCTTTTTATTTTTCTTCTTTATCCTCTTCTTCATCCTCGTCTTCAAAGTAATCATCGAAGTCCTCGTCGAAATCCTCCTCAAAGTCCTCCAGATAATCAGGAGTGAAGAAACGGTAAACCGCATATGCGATTCCTGCTACGGCTGCTACTGCACCGATGATTGCCAGAATCCACAATACCGTATTTTTATTTTTCTCCTCTTCCCTTTTCTGCATAGCTGTGATTAAATCTTCAATACGATTCATATAGTCTGCACCTTCCTCTCTTTTTACAGCTGTACTGTAAAATATTGCTGTTAAGCCTGCCGCCCAAAATCTCCTTCCGGATTCCAGTTTATGGAACAGATTTTTCCGGCAGCCCCCTGTCTTTTAGATATTATACCACTGTATGGTGAATTTTACTATCCTTTCTTTACTTTTTAAGAAGGAATTTTGTAACTACTCAGCCCTACAGCTCAGCTTCACAGCTTCCGCTGTTTTTCTGCTGCTTACGCAGCTAAATCTTCACTTGTGGTTAAGGGCCATATGTTATGAAACACAAAAAACTTCTGCAAGCAGGCTTGCCACAGATTTTCGGTGTTCCAGCCCCATGGCTGAGTAGTTACGGAATTTTCTTCAGCTTGGCAAAAGAGGCAAACATCTTCTTTACACCCACATTATCAAAATTTACCGTAACCTCATAATCACGCCCGCCCTCAGTAATAGCGGTAACAACGCCGGTACCGAATTTTATATGCTTTACCCTGTCCCCTACACCATAGTCTAATCCGGCTGCTTTCTTCACCTCAAACTGCTTTGGCACAAAAGCCGGCTGCTTAAAGGCCTGCTTCATCTGCTTTAAAGATGTTGGAAGGGGAATATCCACCACCTTCTTCTCCTGGAAGTCTCTGCCTAACTCCACCAATTCTCTGGGGATTTCCCTGATAAACCGGGAAACCTTATTATACTGGGTCTCTCCACGAATCATCCGCTGCTGGGCACAGGTCAGAGTTAAGTCCTTCATGGCCCTGGTGATTCCCACATAACAGAGTCTGCGCTCCTCTTCAATCTCATCCGGGTCGTCTGCTGTGATAGTCATATAGCTGGGGAAAATACCGTCCTCCATTCCGGCCAGATACACATAGGGGAATTCCAATCCCTTGGCACTGTGCAGAGTCATCAGAAGCACCTGATTATTATCTCCCTCCACAGTATCAATATCCGCAATCAAAGCTACTTCTTCCAAAAATCCGGAGAGGGTAGGCTCCTCATTTTCCTCCTCATAGGAAACTACCTTGGTAATCAACTCGTCAATATTTTCAATCCTGGCTTCCGCTTCCTCAGTTCCTTCTGCCTTCAGTTCCTCCACATAACCGGTATTCTCAATAATATCCGAAAGCAGCTGGGCCGGGGACAGATAATCCGCCTTACTTCTCAGAGACTGGATAAAGGTGACAAAGGATTCTGTCTTAGCAGCAGCCCGCCCTATAAGGCTCATACAGTCCGGCTCCCGCAAAGCATCGTAAAAACTGATGCCCCTTTGAGAAGCAAAATCCTGAACCTTAGCCAGGGTAGCGGCTCCGATTCCTCTTTTAGGCACGTTTATAATTCTGCGTACCGCCAAGTCATCTCTGGCATTGTCCACGGTTTTTAAATACGCCAGCAAATCCTTGATTTCCTTTCTGGCATAGAAATTTACTCCTCCCACCAGTTTATAGGGAATGTTTGCCATAAGAAATTTTTCCTCAAACATACGGGACTGGGCGTTGGTCCGGTAGAGAATAGCAAAATCCTTATATTCTCCCTCATGCTCCCGTACCTTTTTGCTGATGTCTCCTGCAATATATTCTGCCTCCTCAAAAGCATTCATAAACTGCCGGAAATGAAGTTTCTCACCTTCCTGGTTCTGAGTCCACAGAGTTTTACTCTTTCTTCCCATATTATTCTGGATAACCTGATTGGCCGCATTGAGAATATTCTGGGTGGAACGGTAATTTTGCTCCAGTTTAATAACCATAGCATTAGGAAAAACCTTCTCATACCCCAGGATATTTCCGATATTTGCCCCCCGGAATTTATAAATAGACTGGTCGTCATCTCCCACCACGCAAAGATTTTCATACTTCTGGGCCAAAAGGCTTACGAATTTAAACTGAGCGGTATTAGTATCCTGGTACTCATCCACCATAATATACTTAAATCTCTCCTGATAATAATCCAGTACATCAGGGCAGGATCGAAACAATTCCACTGTCTTTACAATTAAATCATCAAAATCCAGGGCATTGTTCTTTTTCAGCTCTTTCTGATATTCCTTATAAGCCAGGGCAATTTTTTTCTTGGAAAAATCCCCCATTACATTCAGCTCATATTCTTCCGGGCTTACCAGCTCGTCCTTTGCAGAAGAGATTGCTGCCAGAATGGCCCTTTCTTTGTACACCTTTGTATCAATTTCCAGCCGTTTGCAGATTTCCTTCATCACGGTTTTCTGGTCATCTGTATCATAAATAGTAAAATTATTATCAAACCCCAGACGGTCAATAAATCTTCTCAACATCCGCACGCAGCTGGAATGAAAGGTGGAAACCCAGATGCTCTCAGCTCCGAATCCTACAATTTTATCTACTCTTTCCCGCATCTCCTGAGCCGCTTTATTGGTAAAGGTAATAGCCATGATGTTCCAGGGGTTTACTCCCTTTTCCTCAATAAGATAAGCGATTCTGTGGGTCAATACCCTGGTCTTCCCCGAACCGGCTCCCGCCAATATCAAAACCGGGCCTTCTGTATGATAAACAGCCTCCCTTTGCTGTGTATTTAATGTATCATAGATACTCATTATTTAATTCCTCCATCTTTTTCAGCCTATTGGGTTATGGAAACATTTGTTCTTACAATATACCATACCCTAGTCGGCCGGCGCAACCTTTCGCCGGAAACTTTCTGTTCCGGCAAAATCCCGGGAACAAAGGGATACCCCCAGACAGGCCATTCTGCTTCTCCTCCTGTCTGAGGGTATCTCTATTCCACAATCCCATACCATATGGGAGTTTCTTACTTTTTATCTGTAGATAATGTCCTCTCTGCTGGGGCCGTTGGAAATCATAGTGATAGGGAAGCCCAGCTTCTCCTCCACAAATTCAATGTATTTCCGGCAGTTTTCCGGCAGGTCTTCATACTTCTTAATCCCTCTGATGTCGCTCTTCCAACCTGGAAGCACCTCCAGCACTGGTTTTGCTTTTTCCAACAGAGTGGTAGTTGGAAATTCTGTAGTTGCCTGGCCGTCAATTTCATATCCAACGCACACAGGAATTTCATCCAGATAGCCCAGCACATCCAAAACCGTAAAAGCCACGTCCGTGGTGCCCTGGATACGGCAG
>CABSEJ010000115.1 GCA_902476765.1 uncultured Blautia sp. | reverse complement strand
ACTGCAGAGCAGCCGCAGCCGCTTCCCCCTGCATGGGTATCCTGGCTCTCCTTGTCGTAAATCTCTATGCCACAGTCCATGTGCTGCTTTTCTATGTCAAAGCCTTTTTCCCTCAGCAAGTCAAATAGGATTCTCTGTCCCACTTCCCCCAGATCCCCGGTCACAATCCGGTCATAGTCCTGGGGAGAACGATTAAAATCTCTGAGATTTGCCGCTATGGTATCACAGGCCGCCGGAGCCATACAGGCTCCCATATTCAGAGAATCCTTCAGCCCAAAATCCACAATCTTACCGGTGGTGATTCCTGTAATGCGGGCCTTTCCGCCCCGGGTTCCCAGAATACAGGCGCCGCTTCCTGTCACTGTCCAGGTAGCAGACAAAGGCCTCTGGTTTCCATATCCAAGAGGAAAGCGAAACTCCTTTTCCGCACTGCCGAAATGGCTGGAGGTAACGGCACCTACATAATCTCCGTATCCTGCGGCCACAGCCATAGAAGCCAGTGACAGAGCCTCCCCCATAGTAGCGCAGGCTCCATACAGTCCGTACACAGGAGTGTGAAACCCCATAATCCCAAAAGAAGAAGCAATGGTCTGGGCCAGCAAATCCCCGGCATATATCATTCTCAGCTGTTCCCTGACAATTCCCGCCTTTTCTACAGCCATGGACAGGGCCTCCCTCTGAAGGGTACTCTCCGCCTCCTCCCAGGAAGCACAGCCGAAAAGTCCGTCCTCTCCCCCTATCCTGTCAAAATATTTTCCCAGAGGTCCGTCACCCTCCTTCTTGCCCACTATGGAAGCAGCTCCCAGAATAGAGACGGCTCTGTCAAAGCAAATGCTCTGTTTTCCCACTGTCTGTCCCATTACACAATCCCCCACATATGCAGAAAATAGTAGATAAGTCCCAGAAAGGCCGAGGTGAGAATCCCATACAGGATAACCGGCCCTGCAATGATGAAAATTTTGCAGCCGATTCCGAAAACCTGTCCTTCTTTCTGATATTCAATAGCCGGAGCCGCCACAGAATTGGCAAATCCGGTTATGGGCACCAGAGTTCCTGCCCCTCCCCACTTGGCCAGCTTGGGATAAATATTCAGGCCTGTAAGCAGTACACTGAGAAATACCAGAATCAGGGAGGTCCAGGCACCGCTGGTTTCCTTATCCATCCCCATTCCGCTGCAGATATTGGTTATAGCCTGCCCCAGAACACAGATTGCTCCCCCGCTAAAAAAAGCGGCCCCCATATTTTTCCACAGAGAATGTACCGGAGTTTTCTCCTTCACATATTTTTCATAGGCTTTGGCCTTCTGCTGCTGTTCCTGGGTTTTTGACGTATCCATAGGCTCACCCTCCTTTTTCGTTTGCCCTTAGTATGTGCGGTTGGTCCGCCGGCTATTCTTTTACCGGAAGAAAAACTGAAGCAGGCTTCCCAGAGTTTTGCCCAGTGCAAGAGAAAGTACAATAAGTCCCGCTCCTTTTTTCAGCCCGATACGCCTTGCCGTAATGGCAAACACATTCACCACTTCTCCCAGAGCAATAATCCAGCTTCCCAGAAACATGCCGAAAAAAAGCCCCATCAACCCTTCCCCGGCCTGTCCTATGGGCAGGGGAATTTTGTAAATAAAAATCAGATTTCCTAAAATACTTCCCAGCATAAGAAAATCTTCATACAGTAATATATGCTTTGCCGTATGGGTGATCCCCGCATACCTTGGAATGATACCCAGGCTTATGATAAAAGCTGCCAGGGCAGTGGCCACCACTGCCCCGCCGCAAAATCCTGTGGCCGAGGTCAAAAGAAACTGCTGCCAGCTCATGATTTGGCCCCCTCCTTTTTCTCCGGACTTTCCTGCCTGTCGTGTTCTGCAATTAAGGCCTTGTCCACATCTTCCTCATAGGTACGCATCTGCACCTCAATAGGCGTAGGGTCCTGGGTGATTTTTCCGTGGCCGAAATGATTGAAAAAGAAAATAACACCAACGCCGATTCCCAGAGAATAGAAAAATTTTAACACCTGGGCCCCCTGGCTGGCTCCCCCCGCAAGCTGCCCGGAAATCTGGTCAAACAGCCCCGCCGTGTCCACATCCGTATTAAAGGTCATGATAGAAAAGGCTGCGCCGAAGAAGGACAGCAGACACACCAGCCCTGTTTTCAGCCAGCTTATCCAAGCCCGTTCCTGCTGCTTTTTCTCGTAACTGAGGACAAAATTAGCCTCTCCGATATGGGTTACATCCACACTTTCTTCTTCTTTGGCCACTGCCCTTACCAAATCCACCGCAGACACCACATATCTTCCGGTTTCATTTTCCGGCAGAGTCAGTACCCGCCGCATCCGGTTCCGGTTCAGTACCTTCTGGTCGCTGCAGGCCAGCTTGGCCACGTCCTGAAGATACACCTGATGGTTATGCACCTCCACATTTTTCTCTGTCTGTATATATAATATCTCGCTCATGGAAAGCCTCCTGTGTCATACCAAATAACCTGCCTTGATTCCCAAGTGTCACACAAAGGAATGTACCACGTCTGTTCAGGTTAAAAATAGTATTTCTGTTTTCCCGAAAACTATTCTTCCCCTTAAAGCTTTTCCCTGAGCCTTTTCAAAATCTTCTTTTCCATCCTGGAAACCTGAACCTGGGACATACCCATTTTTTCCGCAATATAAGACTGGGTCTTTTCCTGAAAAAAGCGAAGATAAATCAGCTCTCTCTCCCTGGCTTCCAGGGTTCCCAGAATCTGCTCCAGAAGCATCCGGTTCAGCACAGCTTCCTGCTGGTTTTTCTCCTGGGGCAGCCTGTCCTCCAGATAAATATCGCTGCCGTCACTTTCATAAATGGTTTTCTGCAGGGATTCCACCTGGGCTCCCGATTCCATAGCCAGCACCAGCTCCTCCCGGGATATCCCCAGAGCCTCTGCAATCTCCTCTGTGCCCGGCTCTCTCCCTTCCTTTGCCATCAGCTCTTCCCTGGCACCGTAGGCCTTCATGGCGATTTCCTTCAGGGAACGGCTCACCTTCACCATACCGTCATCCCGGAGAAAACGCTTGATTTCTCCGGTAATCATAGGCACCGCATAGGTGGAAAATTTTACGTCATAGGATAAATCAAATTTATCAATAGCCTTTAAAAGCCCTATGCTGCCTATTTGAATCAAGTCTTCGGTCTCCACCCCTCGGTTGGCAAATCGCTTCACAATGCTGCGGACAAGCCCCATGTTTTTCTCTACCAGTATATCTCTTGCTTCCTTATCTCCCTGTTGCACACGCCCGATAAGGGCAAGGATATTGTCCATACGCCCTCCTACTCAAAAACCGGATTTTGTCTCCCGATAAGCTTCTTCATGGTCACTGTAGTTCCCTGCCCCGGCTGGGATTCCACTTCTACCTTGTCCATAAACGCTTCCATAAAAGCAAAGCCCATACCGGAACGGTCCTGCTCCGGCTTTGTGGTAAATAAAGGTTCCATGGCTTTTTTCACATCCTGAATGCCCCTACCCTTGTCCTTCACTACCACCGTAAGCTGGCGCTTCTCATTTCTGCACTCCACCCGGATAACTTCCGTCTCCTTCTCATAGGCATGGACAATACAATTGGTAATGGCCTCGGACACTGCAGTTTTAATATCCGCCACTTCCTCCAGAGTAGGATTTAACTGAGTGCTGAAGGCTGCCACCGCAATCCGAACCAACCCTTCGTTGCAGGACCTGCTCTGAACCTCCAATATCATCTCATTCCTGTCATACCTGTTTTCCATCTTTCTCCCCTCCTATTTTCTCCTGCGGTTCCATACAGGTTCCTGGCTGATTTCAATATGTTTATAAATTCCCGAAAGCTGCATGATTCTCAAAATCCGGTCGCTGACATGGATGGCGCTGACCGTACCTCCGCTGTAGCTTAGGAGCCGTTTTCTCCCCATAATCATGCCGATTCCCGAACTGTCCATAAATCCGGTGTCGGAGAAATCCAGCACCAACTGCTTTATGGCTCCCTTTTCCAGCTCCTTATCCACCTCACCGGCAATCTGCTGGGCAAAATGGTGGTCCAGCTCTTTTGGCAGGTAGACAAACAACTGATTTCCTCTTTTTCTCAGATATTCTTCCATATCGCTTCCCCTTTCTCATAACTCCCCTTTTTTGTCCGGCTTCCGATTTTTTTCCATAGGAAAAGGGGCCGGAGCATATCTCTATGCCCCAGTCCCTTTTCTTCAAGGTTTCTCTGTGGTTTTTATTCCCGCAAGCAACGAGCCAAGCGGACATGCTTGCATTGCCGCTACATTGATGCCCCGCATGCTTGCATCAGGTATTTAACTGAATCTATGCGCCTCCGTCCACAGCGCCGCCGGATACAGCTCCCTCCTGGGAGTCTCCGTTATTCGTACTGCCGTCTTGGGAGCCATCAGCCTGGCTGTCTCCGGAGCTGTTTTCTCCGTCGGTCTGGCTGGTGTCTGCTCCCTCCGTAGAACCGCCGTTGGCTTCCATATAATCCTCTGCATCCTGGGCGTACTGTGTACCCGGATACTCGTCTATTATTTTCTGATACCATTTATTGGCATTGGCCGTATCGCCTTTTCCCTCATAGGCCTGGGCCAGACAGAACATTGCCCTTCTGTCCTGCTGTATATCCAGAGACTTGGTAAGGCTTTCAATAGCTGCGTCGTAATCTCCGGCCTCCAGAGAAGCTTCTCCCTCATCCCGGTATTTTCTTCTCAGAACACTTCCCACCTCATCCATCATGGTATCATAAAGCTCTTTTCCCTCTACGGACAATAAATTAGGGTCCACACTCTCCAGAGCATTGGCCGTATTGGTGGAGCTGCCGCTTCGGTAGGCCTGCCATGCCTTCAGCAGGTTTTCATAGCCTGTGGACTTTTTATCTGCTTCACTGATTTGATTCTGGGCTGTATCCACAGCCTCCTGTGAGGCATCCATCACCTCCTGCATCCTCTCCAGCTCCGCTGACTGAGTAGCCATCTTATTGCTATACTCTACAATCTTCTGGTTGGCTTCCTCGTTAATTTTCTGGGTTCTGGCGGGAACCACCAAAAACCACAGGGCTGCCGCTCCCACTACCAGCCCCAGCACCAGGTTTACCAAAGTGTTGGTGATGCTTTTTTCCTTAAATTCCGGAGGCTGGATAATGGTGTCATTTCCTGATTTATACACCAGGCTTCCGTCTCTGCCCTCGCTCTCCCTCTCCATCATACGGAATCTGGGCTCCAGGTTGGTTTTCCGCCCGGTCCTCTCCTCCACCTCTCTTAAAAACCGCAGGGTGGTGGTATTGGTCTTGTCCACTCTGGCCGCTGCCTTTAACTGTCTCCTGGCCTTTTCGTATTCCTCGTCGTGAATATAAATCAGCGCCAGCAGATGATAACCTTTAATCAGCTTGGGATTGCTGGCCAGAACCTTCTTTAACTGCATGGCCGCCATGTCTGTATTACCGCTTCTGCAGTATTCCAGGCACTGGTTATATTTTTTAATGCTGGTATTGATAGCGTCCAGCCGATTGGCATTTTTTTGCAGCTCCTCGATATATCCGGCAGCTATATTACCCTCGGGAGCCATATTTTTACTTATGACCCATTGGCTCAAAGCCGCCACTACCTCTCCGGTCTCAAAATACACCAGCCCCAGCAGATTTCTGGCCTGGATATTCAGTTTGTTCATTTTCAGACTCCGCCTGAGACAGGTGATTGCCCCTGACAAATCCCGAACCTGGGCCTTTTCAAGCCCCTGGTTGTAATAGAGATTGGAAAGAGCCCCTGCTTTTTTCTGAGCCGTTACCCTACATCCGCAATTGGGACAGCGTTCCCCGGCTGTAAGAGGGGTTCCGCAAATCATACATTTCATAAATAATCTCCCCTATTTATCCAAGGTACTGTTGTCGTCTTTTATCATCTCTTTCAGTATATCGATTACGTCCGTCAAGTCCTGTTTGTAGATTGCTCCCTCTGCGTCGTCCACATCCAGACAGGGCTGGAATTTTTTCAGTTCCTCTTCAAAATTTATCATGTACAGACCTCCTTACATAATCCTTAATCTCCCCTACAAGATAGAGAGAGCCCACAGCAAACATCAGCCCCTCTCCCTTCAGCTCATAGGCCTTATCAAAAGCCTTCTCCACGCTGGGTTCCACATACACCCGGGGACAGCCGTTCTCCTGGAACAGCCTTCCAAGCTCCCTGGCAGATTCTCTTCTGCTGCCCCAAATCTCTGTTGTCACCACATTTTGGAATTTCAGCTCCCGGCAGATTCTGGAAATCATGTCCTTGAAATCCTTGTCTGATACTGTGGTAAACAGCAGGGTAATGGGATAGTCCTCCTGGAAATACCGGACTGTCTCCACAAATCTGGCAATTCCCTCCTCGTTGTGGGCTCCGTCCACAATCACGCCCGGCAAAATGGTCTCCATTCTTCCCTGCCACTTAGTGTGGCGGATACCTTTCATCAGAGTTTCTCTGTCCAGGCCGTGGACGTTCTTCAGCACTCCCATAGTCTCCAAAGCTAAAGCAGCATTCATCATCTGGTACCGGGCGATAAAAGGAACAAATAATTCGGTTTCCCCATAGGTCTCCGAATCAACCAAAAACCGGATTCCTTTAGGCGTATAGTCCAAAAGCTCCAGCTTTTCCTCTTTTACCGGGTACCAGGAGCAATCCAGCTCCCGGGCTCTCTGTTCTATAACCTGAGCTGCCTCCCAACGGTTTCCGTCAAAGATAACCGGTACATGAGCCTTTATAATCCCTGCCTTTTCCCCGGCAATCTTAGGTATGGTGTCTCCCAGATATTCCACATGGTCCAGGCTTATAGAAGTGATGACACAGGCCATGGGCTTGACCACAGAATTGGTAGCATCCAGCCGTCCTCCCAGCCCTGTTTCCAAAATAATATAGTCCACCTCTTCCTGCTGAAAAACCAGCATACCCATGAGGAATAAAAATTCAAAGTATGTAGGATGGTAGTCCCCCGCCTCCACCAGGCGGTCTGACAGCTCCTTCACTTTGAGAAAGGCCTCTAAAAAGGTCTGGTCGGAAACCATGACTTCATTTATCTGAAATCTCTCGTTTATCTTCACCAGATGAGGAGAGGTAAACAGGCCGCATTTATAGCCTCCCTCCTCCAGCATGGAGGAAAGAAAGGCACAGACGCTTCCCTTTCCGTTGGTTCCCGCCACATGGATAATTTTTTTATCTTTATCAGGGCTGCCCAGCATATCCAGGCAGTTCCTGGTGTGTTCCAGTTTATTTTTCGTGGTAAATTTCGGTATGTCCTCTATATAGGCTACCGCCTCTTCATAGGTAAACAAGCATATCCCTCCTGTCTTATCCTGCCTTCTCAGAAAGCAGAAATCACCGCTTCCCCTATAACGGAAGCTCCGCACCATCCGGTACGGTCACTTACCATTATAATGAAGCGGTGATAATATGCAAGCAAATTATGTCGCTTTCCAGAAAAAAGCTTGTTACTGTTCCTGGGTATCCGTTTCCTGGATATCCTCATTCTGAGCTGCGTTCTCCTGAACCTCTTCCTCCTGGGTCTGTCCCTCCTCCAGGTTTTCCTCCTGGACAGCCGCAGGTTCTAAAGTACCTTCTCCGGTTCCTGAAAGAGGTTCATGATAAATATATTTTTCTGTCCTGGTGAGAACTCTGTGGGTGGAACTGTTGCTTCGTATTGCAATATCCACCGTATCTCCGTCTTTCAACTGGTCCGTAAGCACCAGAAGGGTATTTTCATCGATAAAGTTGGCCTGAATCAACTCTCCGTTTACCTCCAGGAAAGCAGATTGAGTCAGGTTTGCGCCCTTGACGTAATACTGGCCTTCGGAAATCTTATCAATACTGTGGAACTCCGCATCCTTTACCCCCAGCTTCATCGCCGTGGGTTCATATCCTTCCCCATCCTCATAGGTGTAACATTCTCCGTAAAGCAGGTCGTACTGAAGTATCTCCAAATCCACCTGATAATCCTGGGTATTCTTTCTGGCCTGGTGGAAACGGAACACATTACCCTCATGGATACCTACCCGGTTCATAACCTCTGCCGCCATCTGGTAAGCAGCCAGATTCTTATCCTGTTTTTCCAGTCCCATATTGTCCCAGATAACATATTGAGTCTGGAACAGGTACCGGTTCTTCATATCCGTAACTGTCAGCCCCATAGTGGGCAGATGGTCTCCGTACATAACCAGAACCACATCCTCGTCAAGCTGGGCCAGAGCGTCTGTCAGCTCCTTTACAAACTGGTCCATCTCGTAAATCTGGTTGCAATAGTATTCCCACTTATTATTGACTGCCTCAGAGCTTCCTCCTGAAACCGTAATCTTCGGGTCCTCAATCACCGGCTCCTCCGGATAATCTCCATGGCCCTGTACGGAAATGGTGTATACATAATCCGGCCCTTCTGTAGACTCCATAGCCTGAAGAATATATTTTGTCAGGTTTCTGTCCCGAATCCAGTCATTGGGATTAGTATCGTCCTGCTCAGACATGTACTCGGAAGAAGTGAAGGTATCAAAGCCCAGATTAGCAAATACCTTCTTTCTTCCGTAGAAATTTGCCTCATTGTTATGGATTGCATGAGTCCCATAGCCCAGGTCCTTCAGCACATAAGCTGCACTTTCACAGGTCTTTTCTTCCAGGATTCCCTTGTAAGGATACTCTCCCGGGCCAAAGTAGTGCATACTCATACCTGTAATAGACTCAAACTCTGTATTGGCGGTTCCGGCTCCTACCGAGGGAACCTTATAATAGCCGGAGGAATATTCCTCCATCAGCTTTCTGAAATTTGGAATAGGATCTTCGGAAATATCCAGGTAATTCACCAAAGTAGGGTCAAAGAAAGACTCCAGCTGGAGAAACAAGATATTCGGTCTCTCTTCTCCGGTCTCCGGAAGAGAAGATTCGCTGTCAAGAATATTCTCTACCGTTTCCTGGGAATAATCCCTGGGCAGGCTTATGCCTGTGTTAAATATGGTGGTAGCCAGACAGTAGGGATACCCGTAGTCCTCATAGGCAAAAGCAATATTTCCGAAATAGTTGGACAGCACTCTTTTCTCCAGGGCCAGCTTAGTGGCACCGGCAAAAAGGAGCACCCCGGCCACAATAAGAGGCACGTTTACCCGGTAACGCAGCTTTCCCCGGTACTTAGGCCCCTTGATAAACAGCAGCACCAGAGAAAGCGCAGCCAGCACAGCCAGAATCACTACCACCCAGAAGAAAAAGGGAGGCAAATACCGGTCCGCTATCTCAAAGGCATCGGTAATCATGTGCAAATCCGGCCCTGTAAAAGGGGTTACCCTGGTAGAAAGCAGCACACCGTTGATAATGCCCAGTCCCATCCAGAATATAGTGAGAATCACTCTCCAGAAAACCCTTCTTCTGAAAAAATAAACCAGCAGGGTTGTAGTAAAAATAAGGAAAGCATTGTACAGAAACACCAGGGGGCGTTCCTTTGCATAGTCCATGGCTTCCCAAATGGAATGTCTGGAAATGGCTTCAATAAAGAAGTATCCAATGCATACCGCCAGCATCTGCAGGGGTACGGAAAACATATTTAGATATTTCAGGCAAAATACCTTTCTGATTTCTTTCATAAATAAATCTCCTTAATCAAATTAAGCCAGTTCCCCCCGCAGCTTACTGCAACTGTGCAAGTCTCTGTTTTACCTGTTCCATCATAGCCGTATAACGGGCCAGCTTTTCCTTCTCCTGTTCTACTTTTTCCTTAGGTGCTTTACTGATGAAACGTTCATTTCCAAGCATGCCGTTTACACGGGCCAGCTCCTTGGTCAATCTTTCTTCTTCCTTTTTCAGTCTCTCAATCTCTTTCTCTATGTCAACCAGCTCTGCAAAAGGCATGTAGATAACAGCCTGAGCAGTCACTGCAGATACGGCGTCCTCTCCGATATCTGTCTTGTCCTCCTGCACCAAAACCTGGCTGGCATAGCCCAGGGAAGCGAAGAACACCTTACCTTCTTCAAAAATATCCCGTACCTTCTGCTCCTCAGAAACTACATATACCTTAGCTTTTTTGCTGGGTGGTACGTTCATTCCGGTACGAACATTACGGATAGCTCTAACAGCTTCCTTGATAAGCTCTACAGCCTCCTCGTCCCCGGCAAAGTTCCATTCCTCTGTAAACTGAGGCCAGGAGGAAATCATAATAGATTCTTCCTCCGGACAAAGAGTACAGTAAATCTCCTCTGTAATAAAAGGCATATAGGGATGCAGCATTTTCAGGGCATTGGAAAGCACTGTCTTCAAAGTCCACAAGGCAGCAGCCTTGGTTGGGTCTTCCTCCTTATAGAGCCTTGGCTTTACCATCTCGATGTACCAGTCGCAGAATTCCTCCCAGATAAAATCGTATACCTTCTGCACGGCAATTCCCAGCTCGTACTTATCCATGTTTTCTGTAACATCCTTGGCCAGGGTGTTTACCTTAGACAGTATCCATTTATCCGCTGCTGTCAGGCTGTCCAGATCTATGGTTTCCGGAACCTGAGCCTTCTCCAGATTCATCATGATAAATCTGGAAGCATTCCATACCTTGTTGGCAAAGTTCCGGCTGGCCT
>CABSEJ010000114.1 GCA_902476765.1 uncultured Blautia sp. | reverse complement strand
AGCAAAGACTTTGGGGTGGACCCTAACAATGCCCTTCATGCCTTCGCTCATGCAGACGGCCATTATCATTTAATGGGCTGTATGTTAAGCGCAGCTTCCTGTAATAAATGGTGGATGGACGAGATTATCGGCACAAAGGACTATGCAGGAGAGCAGGCCAAGATTGAAAAGCTGGGTGAGAACAATGTGTTCTTCCTGCCTTATTTAATGGGAGAGCGTTCTCCTCACAATAATCCTAATGCCAGAGGAACCTTTATCGGCCTTACCATGGACAGCACCAGGGCAGATATGACCCAGGCTGTTCTGGAAGGTGTAGCCTTTGCTATCCGTGATTCCTTTGAGGTGGCAAAATCCCTGGGGATTAAGATTGAGAGAACGAAAATCTGCGGCGGCGGCGCCAAGAGTCCTCTTTGGAAAAAGATGATTGCCAATATCCTGAATATTAAGGTGGATGTGATTGAGTCTGAAGAAGGACCGGCCCTGGGCGGCGCTATGCTGGCGGCAGTGGCTAACGGCGAGTTTGCTTCTGTAGAAGAGGCGGCTGCTAAGATTGTAAAGGTGATTGATACCGTGGAGCCGGAGCCGGAGCTGGCGGCTAAATATGAAGAGAGATATCAGAAATTTGTAAAGATTTATCCTACAGTGAAGGATTTGTTCCAGGAGATTATTTAAGAGAAAATTTAGGAGAAAAGGCTGTCTGAGAACCCGGAAAGTTAGAAAAGGGTTTTCTCGGACAGCCCTTTTCGGTTTTTATTCTATAGGAAATTCTTCTGAATTTCCTATAGAATAAAAAGCCCTCCGGGCAGGAACGCACTGGGTTGGAGAGGAGTTATGTCGCTAAAGCGACCCACCGCAGGCGGAGAATCCTGAAAAGCAGGATTCTTTATTAGTGTTTCCTGCAGACTTGTTCTCAGAAGAAAAAGGTATTAAAATATAAAAAGGGAACTAAATAAGACAAGAGAGCAAGAACAGAAAGGAAATAAGATGAAATATATTTTAGATGTTCACACCCATACCATAGCCAGCGGACATGCCTACAATACCATGCGGGAAATGGCAAAAGCAGCCAGTGAAAAAGGATTGGAGCTTTTAGGAATTACGGAGCATTCCATGAGTATGCCCGGTACCTGCCAGCTTTTTTATTTTGAAAATCTGAAGATGGTGGAACGGGAGATGTATGGCGTGGAGCTGCTTTTGGGAGCAGAGCTGAATATTATGGATTACAGAGGACGGGTGGATATGGAGGAAAAAACCCTGAAAACCATGGATATAACCATTGCCAGTATGCACATTCCCTGTATCAAGCCGGGAACCAGAGAGGAAAACACCAACGCCTATCTGGAAGTCATGAAAAATCCCTATATTAACATCATCGGGCATCCTGATGACGCCAGGTATGAGGTGGATTATCTGGCCCTGGTCCAGGGAGCCAGGGAACACGGCCTGCTGCTGGAGGTAAATAACAATTCCCTTGATCCCCGCTGCACTCGTGTAGGAGGAGAAGAGAATATCAGGACCATGCTGAAATACTGTCAGGAGTACCAGGTTCCGGTAGTGGTAAACAGTGATGCCCATACAGACACATTAGTGGGAAATCACTGCTATGGAGAGAAAATCATAGAGGACACAGGTTTTCCCCAGGAGCTGGTGCTCAATGGAAATGTCCAAGAATTAAAAAAATATGTAAACAAGTTTAAGAATTTATAAAAAGTTTATATTTTATTGAGGAAAAGTGAAGCTCTATTCTTTACTTTAAAAATTTACTGTGCTAATATATATAAAGGTGATGGGAGATATAACCGATAAAGTGTTAACGCAGAAAAGGGGGAAAGCCCATCATAGGGTGCTTATTAAACAAAGGAGATATTAGTATGAGTAAAAAAATCCATACTGAGGCAGTAGATTCCCTGTTTGATGCTGTCCTTAGTTTAGAGAACAGAGAAGAGTGCTATCGTTTTTTTGAGGATGTATGCACGGTAAATGAAATTTTATCTCTCTCCCAGAGATTTGAGGTTGCAAAAATGCTGAAGGAGAAGAGAACGTATCTGGAAATTTCAGAAAAAACAGGGGCTTCCACAGCCACCATCAGCCGGGTAAACCGGAGTCTGAATTATGGAAATGATGGCTATGAGATGGTGTTTGAAAGAATCGGGGAAGAAAAAGAATAGCATATACGAAGAAAATAGAACATAGCTATGAAGAATACCGTTCGGGTTATAGGAACCTGGGCGGTATTTTTTTGTTCATTGGATATTTTATCATGATAAAACATTACATTACTGCTTGACAAAACTGAACACGTTCAGTTACAATGAGAATATAAGGCTGAACGTGTTCAGGATTATTCTGAAAGGAGGTTTTTTATGGAGAAACGAAAATGGGAGCATTTAATTGTCTCACCGGATTATGTGCCGCCGGTACTGGATGATGTGAGAGATGACAAGGGGGATATTAAGACAGGGAGAACTCTGGGGCAGACCTACAGTTCGTCGGATTTATTTCCTGACTGTAAGGTGAATATGAGTCTGTCCTGGTTTTATGAGATTCCCAACAAAAATCCCTATGTGGATGAGCATGTCCATGACGTAGATGAGCTGGTATTTTTTATGCCCAGCTTTAATGACAAGGAGGATGATGTAAACGCTCAGTGGGGGGAAGCTGATTTTTACATAGACGGAGAGCCCTACACCATTACCAGAAATACCTGTATCTACTGTCCGGCAGGAGTGAAGCACTGTCCCATTGTGTATAAGAAAATTATAAGGCCTCACTGCTTTATGACTATTCTTCTGCACAGTGAATATGTAAGAGAGCAGGCAGGAAAGATTGTAAAGAATATCAACGGAAAATTCATTCAGGTAGAAAGTAAATAGGAGAAAGGTATGGAGGACAAAGATATTTTATGGGGGCTTACGAACCGGGATGGAGAGGAGGCTGTGCGGGAAAAGACCTTTGAACTCATAGGGAAAATCCGTTTCATGCCTGCAGCTACGGTAAACGGCGAGCAGCCGGAGTCCAGGATTCTGGATTTTAACCGTCTTTCAAACGGGGAGCTGTATTTTATGACTTCCAGAGGAAAACCGGTGTATGAGCAGCTTCTGGAAAGGCCCCAGCTTGTGATGAATACTCTTATTGATGAACGATATTCTCTGCGGATGTCCGCCTGGGTGGAGGAGGAGCAGAATGAAAAAATCTGGGAAGAGTTTTTCCTGTTAAATCCCGGCACAAAGGAAATGTACCGGAAAAATTTCCAGGTTGTGGCTCTGTTCCATGTAGCCAGGGGAGAGGGAGAGATTTTCCATCTCTATGCAAATGAAAGAATCCGCAGGCTGCGGTTTGCCTTTGGGGGAGAAGAGAAAAAGCCTATGACCTACCACATTACAGAGAAATGTACTGGCTGCGGAAGCTGTATGGAAAACTGTGTGGAACAGGCAATTTATGAAGACGAAGAAGGAAAATTCCATATCAGGGAAATGGACTGTGATGACTGCGGTATCTGCTATACCAAATGTCCCCTGCCAGACCAGGCTCTGATATGCGGATTAAAAGAAGAAAACAGAACGATAGAAAGAAAGAGGTGCTGATATGGCGAAGACGAATGCAGACGGCTCCAAGAGCCTGGGAAGAGGGGACTTGTTAGCGATTGTAATTGGAAATGTAATCGGCGGCGGTGTTATGACTATGACAGGACTGGCTATTGGTATAACAGGACGTTCTATTATCCTGTCCTATATTATCTGTGCCATTATGGTGACTATTGTGGCACTGCCTCAGTTTTTCCTTTCTGCAACCATTCGAATGAACGGCGGCTTTTATACTCAGGCTGCTATGTTCGGAGGCAAATGGTTTGCGGGACTTTATTCAGTGGTGTTTGTCAGCTATTTCTTCGGGGCATCGATGTATTCTGTATCCTTTGCAGACTATGTGCTGTCTGCCTTTCCGGAGATAAACGGCAAGCTGGTGGCTTTTGGGATTCTTACCCTGTTTGTTGTGCTGAATCTGATGGGAATCCAGGTGGCAGCTAAGGTACAGTATGCTTTGGTTATTATATTGATTATTGCTCTGCTGACCTTTGCGGGATTTGGCTTCATACATCTGGAGCCGGGATACTTTGACGAAAATCAGTTCTTTACCGGAGGATTTACAGGAGTTATGTCCGCTGCGGCTCTTTTATCCATGGCGACAAGCGGCGCTACCTTTATCATCAATATGAGCCGTGAGGCAAAAAATCCAAAGAAGGACATTCCTTTCTGTATCGTAGCCGGTACCCTTATTGTAACTCTTTTGTACATAGCGGTAGGCGCTGCGGCTGCCGGTGTATTTCCGGTGGAGGAAGTTGCAGGACAGAATCTCTCTGCTGTTGCCAACCATATTTTGCCTATGCCCTTATATGTATTCTTTATGGTAGGCGGCGCCATGGTTGCCCTGGTAACCTCCCTGAATGCCTGTATCGGCTGGCTTCAGGCGCCTATTGCCCAGGCAGCAGAGGACGGATGGTGGCCTAAGATATTTGCCAAAAGAAACGAGAAATTCGGCACCCCTCATTTTATTATTTTGACAGTTTATGTGCTGTGCTCTATAATTATCCTCAGCGGTATGGAAATTGGGGATGTGGCAAATATCGGCAATACTCTGGCAAATTGCGTACAGGTTATCCTTTGCCTTGCAATCATCACGATGCCTAAGAAGATTCCGGAAATCTGGAAGCGCTCTCAATTCCATATCAATGATAATGTATACACCTTCCTGTGTATCTTAGGTGCTTTTGTCAGCGCTGCTTTTGTATATTATGAGTGTCTGGAAATTAAGATAGGACATATTATCGGTATTTTTGTTTATCTTGCCATTGCCTGTGTATATCCTGTGATAAGGGCCAAATTCCACAAGATTGAGATAAACATCAGCTACGAGGAAGCATAGGAGGTGAAGCATATGAGTACCTTTAATCCAGAACCCTGTCTGGGACTGACAGAAAAAAGTTCAAACCAAGAGGTAAAAAGAGCGGCTTTTCAGTTTGTGAAAGAAGTAGGCTATATGATAGTAGGCACTACAGCCATGGACGGCAGGACACCTACAGCCCGTGGTCTGGAGCTGCACCAGTTAGACGAACAGGAGAATTTTTATATCGGTGTGGCAAAGGGCAAGCCGGTTTATTATGAACTGAAACAGAATCCCTATATGGTGGGAACCCTTGTAAGAGAGACGGTAAAAAGATTGTCTGCCAGTGTGCGAATCAGCGCCCATGTGGTGGAAATAGACCCAGAGGAGCAGCCGGAAATCTACAGCAGATACTGGGAGCTGAACCCCGGAACCAAGGCTTTGTATCACAAGGATTTAGATATGTTCCGGATTTTTCTTCTGGATAAAGGAGAAGGGGAAATCTTCCATCTTCCGGAGGATGATATTGTCTGTCGTCTGCGTTTTACTTTCGGAGGGGGAGAAAAGCGGGCCTGGGCTTATGAGATTGACCAGGAGAAATGTGTGGGCTGCGGCACCTGTGAAGAAATCTGCATGGAGGATGTGATTTATCCCACAGAGAACGGAAAATACAGGATTCATCATTTCGGATGTCTGGAATGTGGAAGATGTGCCATGAATTGTCCCAATCAGGCTATCACCAGGGGTTTTTAAATCCCAGAGCAAAGCCGGGTAAAAGCTGGGTAAAAGCCGGCTGGGTCTTCTGGAAAAGGATGAAAAAGAGGGAGAGCAGGTGAATAAGTGCCGTGAGGAAGTATGACAGTAAGAAAGAAGAGATTCTTCAGATTGCAAAGGAATTGTTTCTAAGCCAGGGCTATGAGAAAACCAGTATCCGCCAGATTGCCTCAAAAGCCGGAATAAGCGTAGGCTTAGCCGCCTATCACTTTAAAAACAAACGGGAGATGGCGGCGGAAATTGTCCGGCGGATATTTCACCGCCTGGCTGGCTATACGAAAATGTATGTGAACAGGCATGAAAATCCTATTCTTTATTCGTCGGTGCTGATTTCCCTGAACTACGGGGTTCTGTCCCAGAAGGACTGCATAGCCTTTTACCGGGATATTCTCAGGGAGGATATTCTCCTGGATGTGATTCTGGAAACGGGAGTAGAAACCTACCTCTGTATCCGGGATAAATATTGCCCGGACATGTCCGATGAGGAGGCAGAGAAAATGGGCTGGTATGGAAATTATGTATCAGTGAGTATGGAGCGCACCCTGGTTCTCTACGGAGAAGAGAAAACTCTGATACCGGGAACCATACCGGAATTTATCCTGAAATCCTCTATGGGAATGTGGCATTTTGAGAAGGACCGGGAGGAAATCACAAAAGCCTGTACAGAAGGCCAGGAACTGGCGGAAAGGATTATGAGGGAACATCCCAATATCCTTTCGCCCCTTTACAAATAGTATGGAAACTATATTCATAGGGGAAGAGAGCCGCCTGTGTTTTTCAGAATAAAATAGCAAGGGAAAGAGGCTGTCCCATTACATATTTATGCAGAATGAGCAAATGATATGTAATGGGGCAGCCTCTGTTTCAAGGAAGTGTTGTATATGTATAGGATTTAATGGCAGTTGTATTTTTTACTTTTCGTTGTAGTAAGGGATATTTTCTACGTCAAGTTTATTGTTAGGATTTTCGTTATAGTATGGGAAGCGGCTTACAGTAGCACGAATCTTAATCTGATTGGTATCCGGCTCACCCCAGAGCACATAAACTTCTGTACCTTCTTCACAAAATTCCAAATCCAGCTGGCACTGGGAAACCATTTCATGGTAGTATAAGCTCATCATACGGCCGCTGCTGACACCGATTACATTTCCCTCAGCGTCAAGGACTTTATCCTGGTGGATGGCAACACGGTAATCCTTTGCCAAATCGTTTGGCTCGTCTATTGGGCAGTAAGGGTTATCCGTAAACTGGGATGCATGGACCTTTAAGATGTCTTCGTGATTCCAAACCAGAGATACCATTTTGCGTTTCCGGTTTTCTTTTATCTTTTCTAATGCTATTCGGCCTACAAAGTCATGGTCAAATTTCACGCAAAATCCCCAGCCCAGAGAATAAGGGTCTGTGTAGCCGCTGGCCTTTTTTCCCACACTGCCGCTGTCATTGCCTGTATTATCAGGGTATCCGGGAATATCACAGGTGAAATGATAGGAAGTCTGAGGATAGCCGCAGATTGTATGCTCCATCATATAAGTATGCCAGCCCAGACGGCGGATTCCAAATTCTTCCCCTGCACGATAGATGGTGTCATAGAGCTCGTAGGCATCTTTGGTATCTCCGTGAAGCTCATAGGCCAGTGTGCCGGCCATTCCCATTCTGGCAATGCGGACCTCCTTTCCGCAGATAGAGGTATTGCGGAAGCTCATAAACTTAATGTCATGAAGATTTTCCCCTGTAACCTTTTCTAATAATTCAAGGCTTCTGGGACCGCCAATCTGGAATAAGAATTTTTTGCCTGTCAGGTCAATACAGGTCATATCATATTCTTCTGCTTCCATTTGATAATAACCGGCCAGAGATAACATAAAATATGTATCGTAGCAGTCATCTGCCAGTTTGAACATCATTCCGTGGCTGGTAAGCTGGCCCTCTTCGTTGCAGGTGAGCACATGCTTTCCTGTGCCTGTTTTGTAATTGGCAAAGCTGTTGGTGCAGTGCTTCATTAAAAATTTCAGTGCGTCTGGCCCCTGGAAACGGAAGTAAGGAGCGCAGCTTAGACCTGCATGGATGTATACGGTTTTCTCCCAGGAAAGCTGTTCGTCTCTCCAGCCTGTGTATTCATAAGGCTGAATATAAGGGGTGAAGAAATTATAGAAAAATTGTTTTACATCACCGTAAGGGGGCTCAAAAGGTGAGTAAAGGTAACAAAACCGGCGGATGTTTTTTGATTTTTGTCCGATGAAAAGTCTCCTTTCTCATTGCTATAATGTACTCACAAATCCCAGCCGGCAGTGACAAAACAGATTCGGGCTTTGGAAGATGAACTGGGCACAAAACTCTTTATCCGTTCTACCAGGAATGTACGTCTCACACCATCGGGAGAACTATTCTATGGAGACGCAAAAGAAATTGTAAGAAAGACCCGGCTGGCCATAGGGCGGGTGAAGAGGCAGGAAGAGGAAAAGGAACTTTTGCGTATGGGAGTCAGTAATACGTCGGTGCTTTTTTATCTTCGGGAGATTATCAAAAAACTGAAAGAAACCTGTCCTACAGTGTGGCCGGATATAGAATGTCTGGATTGTAAAAAAATACTGAATCTCTTTATGGAACATAAATTAGATGTGCTGTTCTATTTTAAGGAAAATCTGCCTAAGGAGTATGATATAAAATATGTGGAATTGAAAAGAGACAGATTGTGCTGCCTTGCAGCAAAAGAAAGCCCATTGGGGCAGAAGAAATCTATAAGCTTAGAGGAATTGAAGCAGCACCAGCTTATTGTCTGCAGTCCTCTGGATGCGCCTTTGTCTATAGCCTCTTTCCAGGAAAAACTGCTGAAAAACCATTCCCCACAGAAGGTCATGTACTGCGGCAGCATAGAGACTGCCCATTGCCTGGCCGGGGCCGGTTATGGAATTGCGCTGCTTCCGGAAATGCTGTGTCTAAAATCCCTGAACTTTACAGCTCTGCCTGTAGAAGAAGGCCCTGAGTTTTCCTTTGGTGTATTTTACCATGAAAAAAATGCGGCTCCCTGTGTGAGAAGATTTGTAAAGATTCTAAAAGATGTGAGAAAGAATGTTACAGTTTACGAGGACCCGTAAACTGTCTGTATTATTTCAAAGCAAACATGAATTTTCACATTTGCGCAGTGAATAAAACATGAATTTTCACTTTGAACCATTGAAAAAAGTGAAAAACCGGGTATAATATAGGGTAGCAACAGGTGAATGTTAAGAGGAGGGACAATGTATGCAATATGAAAGTGAGCGTATTGAATATAAATCTCAAATGATTGATGACATTTACAAGGAAGTCATCGCATTTGCGAATACTGACGGCGGTGTTATCTACATCGGCATCGATGATAAAGGCAATTTGACAGGCATTGACAATGTGGATGAAACTTACACCCGCCTAACCAATGGTATTCGTGACGCTATTGCACCGGATGTCACTATGTTCGTGCGGTATGTCCTCCAGGATAATAAAGTGATTCAGATTGAAGTTGGAGAAGGCAGTTATAAGCCTTATTATCTGAAATCCAAGGGAATGAAGCCCAACGGTATTTATGTCCGTCAGGGTGCCTCCAGTGTACAGGCATCTCCGGCTCAGATTCGTAAAATGATTAAAGACTCTGACGGCGATGTATTTGAGGAAATGCGTGCCCCCCAGCAGGAGCTGTCCTTTGAGGAGGCAGAGCGTACCTTCATGCGGTATAAGGTTGATTTCTCTGAAGAAAAGTATATTGCCCTCGGCCTGCGAAACATCCACGACGACCAGTACACCAATCTGGCTTTCCTTCTGTCAGACCAATGCCAGCACACGACCAAAATCGCCGTGTTTGGTGATGAAGCGAATATTACCTTTAAAGACGCAAAGGAGTTTGGCGGTTCCATCTTTAAACAATTGGATGACAGCTATACGTATCTGACACTCTGCAATCGCACTGCTGCCACATTTGGAAAGAGTGGAGCTTTCTGATTATCCCGAAGCTGCTTTGCGTGAGGCATTGCTCAATGCACTTGTCCATCGTGACTACAGCTATAGCGGCAGCATCATTATCAATGTCAATGATTCCTGTATCGAGTTTATTTCGATTGGCGGCCTGCTGCCCGGTCTTTCTGCCGACGATATTCGTAATGGCATTTCTCAGCCCCGCAATCGCAAGTTGGCTGAAATTTTCCATCGTTTAAGGCTGATTGAATCCTACGGCACTGGTATCCGTAAAATTTATGCGCTTTACAAAGATTGCGCCGTGCAGCCCCGCATTGAAGTGACCACCAACACATTCAAATTGGTGCTGCCTAACATGAATGCCAGCGGTTCTGTTGCCGAAAGTACATCGGAAACAGCCGAAAAAGCCCCTGTGGTAATCACTCCGCAAATGAAAACGGTAATGGATTATTTAGCCGAGTACGGCGAAATGACTGACGAAGATATGCAGGAGCTGCTGAATATTAAAAAGACAAGAGCCTATCTGCTTGCCCGCCAAATGAATGAAACTGGGTTGATAGAGATTATCGGCAGAGGTGCCGCAAAAAAGTATAAGTTGAAATGAGCTAAGTGTTGAAAATTAAAACTGTTCCGTCGTTTTTGTCAAAATAAAATAAGTAAATAAGTTGTCCCTATAAAAATAGAAAGGGCGAAAATAAAACGGCAAAGATGTGAAAAAAGAAAGTGACCGAATACTCAGTGACTTGGTCAACAAGGCAGTTGATTTTGGCTGACAGTGGTGTAGTAGCACCACCCTCAAGTTTGAAAAAACTTGGTGTTACTGGGTTTTTAGAGATTTCTACAGATACTGCCGTGATACATTAAGGGCCGGGAGCCTGTTTGAAGGTTCCCGGCCCGCTGTGTTTTCATTTTCTGTACCTTCTGAAAGGAAAATGCTCTGAGTTTTCCCTTCACTAGTGTGCTGGCACGTTCATTTTCAGCATAATGACGTAGAATGAATTTTCATTCTGCAAGGCGGAGGAATGAGACGTAGCGGTGGCTACGTTGATTGACGACAACGCAGCAGATGGAAATTCAGGCAAGTCATTTGTTGAAATGTGA
>CABSEJ010000113.1 GCA_902476765.1 uncultured Blautia sp. | reverse complement strand
TGAGATTGGCGTTTTTAATCCGACTCTGACTGGTGAAAATCGCCCGACGCTAACACTACCCTTACAATCAATCTATATCACTCTAAATGGTCTTTTCACAATGGATATGAACCATTTTATAGTACCACTATCAATTATGATTGAAATAGGAAAAGCAGACAGTCACATTAAAACTGTCTGCTACAAAGCTGAATTTACAACTCTATTTCTTTACGAAAAAATCAATCTCACAATCAAAAGAAAAACAAAAATCCCAATGAAATAAGAAAGCGGCATCTTAATATAATTTTTTTGAAAAATGCTCTTTTTAGCAAATATCTTTGTTATTCCCATATCAACGGTAACTACCAAAGCCATACCCACTATAGCTGCTAACACTGTATAAATAATATGCATTTCTTAACCTCCTAAATTCTTTATTTGTCAGAAAAATATTGCCAGCGAATATATACAAACAGACTAAGTAAAAGGTAATATAATGCCGTAATTCCTAATCCGTCATTATAAATTTCAATTAAAGAATGACTTCTTAGCAAACCAACTACAATAACTGCAACCAAAAAGCATACTGGAATAATTAAATAACCAAGTAAGAACCAATGTCTTTTATCCATTTGAACACCTCCATTATCCAAATCTTACTTTTTACTATATCAGAAAATTGAACTCTTAAAGAGAGTCTACATATTGTTTTGCTTCTACTAATTCCATAGCAGTAATCTCTCTTACTTTTTTCACAGCCTCTACATCTTTTCCACTATTTTTCAAATGAAGAATAAGTTCTTTATCCTCATCCGATATATGATACGTTGCCAGTTGATTATTCCCCGTCTGTTCACACAAAGTATCAATCTGCTTTTGTTGTGATTTTACCTGTTTTTTCAACTTATCAACTTCAATAAAAAGCAAAAGTCCTATGATAATTATCAATAAATATTGCATAAACTAAACCTCCTCATTCTCAATACTGCAATTCCTATTTATTTCTGTCATTCTATCATATTTCCTAGTCTGTAGCATTACTTTTCTCAAAAATTAAAGAGCATATCGCTTACACAATACGCCCTCATAATATTGTTCCAAAAGACAGTTTATATCATACTTTTTGTACTCCCATAGGATTTTTTCTGTACTCCCTTTGTACTCCCAATTTTGCGATACTGCCCGATATTTGACATCATTTTACGATACTTTGACTTTTCAACAAATCCCGTAGATACCGCATTAGAATGGCGTTCCAATCATATCATACGGTGTCACCTGATATACATAATAGTTCAGCCAATTGGTATACAGGTTGTTGGCATGGGCCCTCCACAGAAGAAGGGGTTTATTCTCCGGATTATTCTCCGGATAATATCCCTTAGGCATATCAATAGGCAGGCCCTTTCCTAAGTCTCTTTTGTACTCGCCGTCCAGTGTCACTCTGTCGTATTCCGGATGTCCCATAACGAAAATCTGCCGGCCTTCCTGAGCCATAGCAAGGAATACCCCGGCTTCTTCGGACTCCGCCAGAACCGTAAGGGCCGGACAATTGTGAATATCTTCTGCCGCTACTTCTGTATGTCTGGAATGAGGAGCAATAAACACATCATCAAAGCCTCTCACCAAGGGAATCTTCCGATTCATGACACGATGGGCAAAGAGCCCGAACACCTTATGGTCCATCTGGCGTTTTTTCAGGCCGTAGTGATAGTAAAGCCCGGCCTGGGCCGCCCAGCACAGGTAGATAGTGGAGGTAACATTGGTCTTGCTCCACTCCATTATCTCCTTCATCTCCTCCCAATAATCCACTTCTTCGAATTCCATCTGTTCCACAGGAGCCCCTGTTATAATCATACCGTCATATTTATGGTCCTTTACCTGGTCGAAATACTGATAAAATTTATTCAGATGGCTGGTTGCTGTATTCTTAGAGGTATGGCTTTTCACCATCATAAAGGAAACATCCACCTGAAGGGGGGTGTTGGAAAGAGAACGGAGAAGCTGCAGCTCTGTCTCCTCTTTCAAAGGCATTAAATTCAATATCAAAATCTGTATGGGACGAATATCCTGGTGTATGGCCCGGTTTTCATCCATAACAAATATATTTTCCTTTTCTAAAATTTCTTTTACCGGCAAATCGCTTTGTATTTTAATGGGCATGTTTTATCTCACCTTTCTATCTCTGAATCTTTAAATTGCATGTAAGTCTATTCTTCCGCCATTTTCAGGAAATCTTCCTCAGATAAAATAGGAATTCCCAGTTCCTTGGCTTTTTTATTTTTGGAGGAATTGGATGTGGTGTCATTGTTAATGAGAAAATGGGTTTTAGAAGTTACGCTTCCGGTAACCTTGCCTCCCCGCTCCTCAATATATTCTTTCAGCTTGGCCCGGTTTGGAAAATGCTCCACACTTCCTGTAATCACAAACTGTTTTCCTTCCAGGCTCTGCTTTTCTTCCTTTTTCACCTCTTCTATTTCCAGATGAGAGAGCAGATGACTCAGTCTTTTTCTGTTTTCCTCTTCTCCGAAATAGTCGGTAAAGGCCTTGGCAATCACTGGCCCGATACCTTCTATTCCACTTATTTCCTCCTGATTAGCCTGTATCATTTTTTCTAAATCATAATCAAATTCCCGACAGATTAGCTTGGCGTTGGCCAGACCGATATTAGCGATTCCAAGACTGTAAATAAGCCTTGGCAGAGTGGTATGTCTGGCTTTTTCCAGACTGGCCATCAGGTTATCAAAGGATTTTTCTCCGAAGCCTTCCATCTCTACAATCTGCTGTCTGTACTTTCCGATTTCAAATATGTCTCCAAAATCACGGATAAAGCCTTTTAAAATAAATTTTTCCAAGGTAGCCTCGGAAAGGCTGTCAATATTCATGGCGTCCCTGCTGACAAAAAGGGTGAAAGACTTGATTTTCTTTGCCTGGCACTCCGGATTCATGCAATAAAGACATTCTACGTCATTGGTCTTTATCACCCTGGCCTCCCGGCCGCAGACCGGACAAGCTCCGGGAATTTCCAAATTGCCGCTTCGTGTAAGGTTCTCCGCAATCTGGGGAATAATCATATTTGCCTTATAAACCTGAATCCTGTCTCCAATACCCAGTCCCAGCTCTTTTAAAATACTGATGTTGTGAACGCTGGCCCGGCTTACTGTGGTTCCCTCCAGCTCCACCGGCTCAAATATGGCTACAGGATTTATCAGCCCAGTTCGGGAGGGGCTCCATTCTATTTCTTTTAATACGGTTTCTCTTATCTCATCCTTCCATTTAAAGGCATAAGAATTTCTGGGGAATTTTGCCGTGCTTCCCAGGGACTCTCCATATGCAATATCGTCATACAGTGCCACCAGGCCATCGGAAGGAAAGTCATTTTTTTGAACCTGAGCAGAAAAATATTCCATGGCTTCATCTAAGGTATCCCTTGTCACTACCTTATACTCCACTACATCAAATCCCTGTTCCTTTAGCCATATAAATTGCTTTTCCCTGGAATTTTCAAAATCTACATTTTCTGCCCGTACCAGGGAAAAGGCATAGAACTGCACATTCCTTCTGGCCGTAATCTCATTGTTTAGCTGCCGCACTGAACCGCTGCACAGATTTCTGGGATTTTTATATCTGGCGTCCACATCTTCTATCTGCTGATTTATTTTCTCAAAGTCTGAATAGGTAATCACTGCTTCTCCCCTCAGGACCAGGGTACCTTTGTAAGAAATCTGCAGGGGAATATTTTTAAAAACCCTGGCATTGTTGGTGATAACCTCTCCCACAACGCCGTTTCCCCTTGTGACTGCTTTAGCCAGATTTCCCTCCTCATAAGTCAGAACAATAGTCAGTCCGTCCAGCTTCCAGGAAAGCAGAGCCTTCTGCTCTCCGATAAAGGAACGAAGGGCCTCCACATCCTTGGTTTTATCCAGAGACAGCATAGGCGTTTCATGGGCCTCCTTGGGAAGCTCCTCCAATACCTGGTATCCCACGGAAATCGTAGGACTTCCGGCCAGAGTAACTCCTGTTTCCTTTTCCAGCTTTTCCAATTCATCATACAGCTTGTCATACTCCAGGTTGCTCATTATTTCCCTGTCTTCCTGATAATAGGCCTTTGCCGCCTCCGTAAGCAGGGGAATAAGCTCCTTCATTCTTTCCATTTTATCCATCTATCTAAAACCTCCGTCTATTTTCTCCCGTATCTTTTTCCGGAAGGGGTTCTGTATTTACCTGCATGCTTCACAGGCTTTCCTCCCCTGTATTCTTCCCCGGAAGGTCTTTCTTCTTTCAACAATTTCTCCAACTCCAGGACTTCCTCACGGGTTGCCTCCCTCCAGGTTCCCTCCTGCAGGTCTCCCAATTCAATATTCATAATTCTCAGCCGCTTCAGGCTTTTTACCTGGTAGCCCAGATATTGGCACATACGCCTTATCTGCCGGTTCAGACCCTGGGTAAGTACAATGCCGAAGGTTTTTTCTCCCTTTTTCCACACTTTACAGCGTCTTGTAATAGTTCCCAGGATAGGCACTCCCTCTCCCATAGCTTTTAAAAACTCAGGGCTTACCGGCTTGTCCACAACCACTTCATATTCCTTCTCGTGAAAATTTCCGGCTTTCATCATCTGGTTCACCAGTTCTCCCCGGTTTGTCAACAAAAGAAGTCCTTTTGAATCCTTGTCCAGCCGGCCTGCATAATATACCCTTAAAGGATAATCTACAGCGGCAATCACATTCTTTTTCACCCGGCTGTCTGCAGTACATTCCACACCTTTTGGCTTATGATATACCAGAAGAACCTTTTTTTCCTCCGGCCGAATCTCCTTTCCATCCACACAGACCAGGCTGGAAACATCTATCTGCATACCCGTTACGGCAGGATGTCCGTCTACCTGTACTCGCCCAGCCTCAATCAGACGGTCAGCCTCTCTTCTGGAACAAAATCCGGCGTCACTCAGATATTTATTTAAACGCATATACGAACTCCTTTTCCCTTCTGTCCCCAATCCGTTTTTTCCCGGTGAATGGGAACAGTAACAACTGAATCATATTGTAACATAATTCTTTCGGCTTGTCTTGCTATTTTCCTCTCATTCAAGGTATAATAGACCCGTAATCATAAAAATACAAAAAGCCCTTTTGCAGCACATAGCTGCAGGGCCTAAAGAGGACACGCTATGAAATTTACGGTAAAGGGTATTTTTCTCACTCTGGGAATCATTCTCCTTGGTTTTCTTTTTCTCATTGCTCCCACTTATGTCATGGGAATGGCCAAAAATTATGTAATTGCTTATGAGAACAAAAAAGAGGCCCAAAAGGAAGACCATTGGATATATGATGCCAAAGGAAGACGGTTTGTATATCATGACGGCTCTATTAACCGGGAGGAAAGCCAGGAAATCGACGGCATCACTTATTATTTTGATTCTGCAGGATATGTGAAAACAGGATGGGTTCAGGAAATGGGGCAGCTCTACTACCGGAATCCTGACGGAACTCCGGAAACCGGATGGTTTGAGGATGACAGCGGAAAATACTATCTGGATGAAAACGGCTCCCCTGCCATCGGATGGACAGATATTGAAGGCAAGAAATATTACTTTTCCTCTACCGGAGTAATGGCCTCCGGCTTAACAGAGATTGAAGGCAAGCAGCACCTTTTAAACGAGGACGGCTCCGTATCTCCCGGCTGGGCGGAAAAAGACGGTAAAAAATATTATCTGGATGAAACAGGAACTATCTCCACAGGCTTCCGGGATATTGACGGAAAAACCTATTTCTTCCGGGAAGACGGCACCATGGCTACGGGATGGATTTCCAGCGGTTCAGACCGTTATTATATGGATGCAGACGGGGCCAAAGCCACCAATGCCTGGATAGACGAAGGAGGACAACGCCACTATGTAGGCTCTGACGGCAAAGAGGCCAAGGGCTGGATAACTGTAGACGGCAAACAATATTATCTCTCAGAAGAGGGAATTGTAGGAAGTTCCGGCTGGATGCAGCAGGGTGATAAATGGTACTTCATTGCTTCAGACGGCAGCTCTGTAACCGGTCTGTTTGAGAACCAGGGAAAATGGTATTTTCTGACTGCAGACGGCGTTTTACAGGAAGGCTGGGTGGAAAGCAACGGAAAGAAATATTATCTGGCCAACAAACAGCTTATGACTGGCTGGAGAAAAATCGGAGACAAGCAATATTACTTTAATAAAGACGGCAGCATGGCTACCGGCTGGATAACCATAGACGGTGTCTCCTACTTTTTAAAGGAGGACGGAAGTCTGGACACCACAGCTATCCAACAGGCAGGAAACTGAAAAATAATCCTATTACACATAGGACCTCCCTTGCAGCAGTTTCAGGATAACCCTGTCTGTCAATACGATATAGCTTCTCAAAGGTGGAATATGTCTGATTATTCTACTCATTCTAACCATTCTCGTCAATAAAATGGTTAGAATGAGTAGAACGAAACAAAACCATTGATTATAATTTTGCATTACCAGACTATTCTTTATATCAAGTTTTAAATTTAATTTAGGCATTACAGCAGGCTTTTTCATCGTTATGAGTGTGTGTACATTATTCAGTTCGATCCTGTATTCTGCACTTCCCAAAATCAAGTTTTTCATGCAAATTTTGGGAGCTGCGTATATGTTGTACCTGGCGTGGAAAATATGGAAGTCACATTCTGATTTGGAGATAGAAAATGAAAAAACAGCAAGTTTCTTTGCAGGTATGGTTTTACAATTTATGAATCCAAAGATTTATATTTATGCCATCACCACTATGTCACTATACATATTGCCTGTATACCATTCAACACTTACATTGATTGGATTTATATTTGTATTAACCGTCATAGGCGCTTCAGGGTCTTTTGTATGGGCATTATTCGGCTCCATATTTTGCAAATTTTTTGCCAGACATACGAAGGCCGTTAATCTTATTATGGCTTTATTATTAGTGTATTGTACAATCTCGCTGTTTTTATAAAGGATACACTCTCTGATCAAAAGTATCCTCTATGTACAAGAATATCTGGCCTCGTGTGCCAAGAATAAAGCCGGCGGTATCATCACCGCCGGCTTATCTCACAAATAAAACTCAAGCAATTATATAAGAAACTATTGCTTTATGACAAACTTTCTTTTTCTATATATCCCTTGGTATCCTTTATCACATCTGCAATTGTAATCTGCCCCATCTCTTCCTCCATAGCTTTCTGGATACGAAACAACTTTTCATCCAGCACGTTATGGATATTCCGTCCTACGGCACATTTAGGATTGGGATTTTCATGGAAATGGAATAATTCACCTTTTTCTACACACTCTACCGCATAATAAACATCTAAAAAGGTAATTTCCTCAGGGGGCTTGGCCAAAGCTGCGCCTCCGCTGCCTCTTGCAACCGTAATCAATCCCGCCCCTTTTAGCTGCTGCAAAAGACGGCGGATGACTACCGGGTTTACATTGACGCTGGCAGCCAGAAACTCGCTGGTCAGCTTGTACTCCCCTTTGTAAGTTTCAATACATGCGAATATATGAATGGCAATGGTAAACCTGCTGGAAATCTGCATAAAATACGCCTCCTGAAATTTGTTTTTCATTATAATGCCCTGTTGTTGTAATGTCAACTATTACATTTATAAAACTTTCCTGTAAATACAGAAACCGGAGACACCTGCTCTGTCACAGTATGTCTCCGGCTATTCTTACTGAAGTAACTCTCCGAATACATAGGCTTCCTGGCCTTTATATTCTACTTTAATCCAATTATCCGCTGCGTTCTCCAGCTTCTTTACCTGTTCTCCCGCTGCCAGTCTTCCCAAAATCTGGGAACTAGTATTGGCTTCTGCTCTTACATTACAGGATTCCTTGGCGCTAAGCATATCTCCGTCATCTGCCATAAGCGCTGTATTCGTCTCTGTTCCCAGTTGGTCCAGATATGTTTTCAAACTGGCATCTGAAGCCAAAGCCTCATTGTATCTGTCCTCCTCCTGAGCAATCAAGTCGAGTACGTCCTGCTCCTGGCGAGTCTTCTCAATACATTCCTGGACTTCCTGGTCATTGTCGTCATTGTGAATCTTATACTGACCGCTGCTGTCTTTTACCACATATAGTTCTGACAATCCGGGTGCCAAGGTCTCTACATCCTTAAATTTTAGATCATAGGATGCAAATACTACATAGCTGTTCTCATCCAAGCCTGGCTTGGTATAGACCTGAATATTTTCATAGCTCTCAATATAGGAGGCATTCATAACCTTAGCCTCATCCGTAGTGCTGAAATTATCCGTCAGCTCCTTCATTTTCCCTGTGTCTTTTTGTCCCCATGCTGTATAAAATGACTCAATCAAGGCAGTTACTTCAGGGTTTGCGTCCTTCTGAAGCGCATTCTTATCGGTATCCTCCGCTTGCTGCTCTTCCTCTTTTGTTTCGGAATCAGAAGAATTATCCGTTTGTTCTGTCTTTGTCTCCGGCTCCTTGCTCTTATCATCCCCAAGGACTCCCATAAGAGCCCGGGCACCGAAAAACAAGATTACCAGAAGCACCAGAATCGCCAGACCCAGAAGAATATACCTCAGATTATCTGAGAGCCATTCTCTGAAATCGTCTAACATACCTGTCCTCCTTATATTCCCTTACTCCATGCTCTCCCCAAAGCATAAAACACACCCGGAGGGATTCGAACCCCCGCACATGGTACCGGAAACCACTGCTCTATCCCCTGAGCTACGGGTGCATGTTTTTCTTACATCTCGAATATAATACCACATTTTTTTTCGCTTGTAAAGCCTTTACCAATTTTCCTTGGATTTCGAAAGCTTTTTGGGAAATACCGCTCTTTTTCCCCTGAAAATCGAGCAGTATTCCCCACTGTATCAGAGAATCAGTTTTTCTTTTTCTCTGTCATAATAATATACCTGGTAGGATAAAATCTCTTCTCTTTCCACCTGGTTGTCATTTACATCCTTTACCATCTGCTGTAAATCTTCTCTGGAATACTGCTCCCGATTGGGAACCAGAATACATTCGTGAATACTGCTGGGCAGTACATAGAAATCCTGTCTCAGGATTTTGCCGATATGACTGAGAACATGTGGATAGAGGAGAGTGGCTGCGCCAAAATATTTTTCCTCGTTAGTAAGCACATACATCAATTCTTCAACTTTGGGGAAAATCTCCTCATCCTCATCGGTCAGCTCTCGTATGAGAGCATCCATACCTTTCAGGGTATAAGGCATTTTTCTACTGGTATTCATCACTGCGTCTTCCATCAGATTACTGACGTTAATGTTCCAGGCCTCCAGATTACAGTTATGAATCAACATAGTAGCGCCGGAGAGAGGGCCGTTTTCGATTCTGTAGTAAAAAACCACCGCCAGGTCCAGGAAAGGGAAATGGGGAATCCTGTCTAAAATTCCCCGGTTCATCTCATAGTTAATCAGCTTATAATAGACTCTTCTTCTGGCTGCCTGATAGTTCTCAAAGCAGTCCGGCACAGACTTATCCTCCAGTCTCTGCCTTTCATTTCTCTCTAACAGCTCCTCCGCCACTGTTTCCAAAGACAGACTGTTTTCGCAGGTCTTCTGGTAAAGTTCCTCCAAGTATACAGCCGGAGCCATCTTTTCCTTGTCTCCTTTAAAAACCAGAACCTCCCTCACCACTCCGTTGTTTTTTTCCAGCTTCTGGATAGAAACCTTTATACCCTTTGCCTTTTTCTGCAAAAGTCTGAGAAGCTCTTTTTTGAATGTCCCATATTCCATAGGCATTCCTCCTTTTCATTTTTGAATATTTATATTAAAGCACCAAAAAAGTATCCGGCACTATAATATGCATTTTGGGATTTCCGAAAGAAACAGTCTGTGTGAATACACAAAGATAAAAAGATTTTTGAGATTTGGCTGGGAATAGAAAAACAGGCCGCTGCAATTAGAAAATTCCGAAAAATTCTAAATGCAACAGCCCTGCATCTTTCTCTTAGGTGTCTTATACTCTGGACAGGTACTCGCCTGTTCTTGTATCAATTTTGATAACATCGCCCTGGTTTACAAAAAGAGGTACATATACCACTGCTCCTGTCTCAACAGTAGCAGGCTTTGTAGCTCCCTGAGCAGTGTTTCCTGCAAATCCTGGTTCTGTTTCTGTAATCTCCAGCTCTACAAACAGAGGAGCCTCGATTGCAAATACACTTCCGTTGTAGGAACATACCTTCACGGACTCGTTTTCCTTTACAAATTTCAGAGCATCGCCTACAGTATCTTTGTCAATGGCAATCTGGTCGTATGTCTCGTTATTCATGAAGTTGTATAAGTCGCCGTCATTATATAAATACTGCATATCAACACGCTCAATACGTGCCTGAGGAAATTTCTCTGTTGGCCGGAAAGTCTTCTCAACTACTCCGCCGCTGATAACATTTTTTAACTTAGTTCTAACGAATGCAGCACCCTTACCAGGTTTAACGTGCTGGAATTCCATAATCTGTACTACGTTACCATCAATTTCCAGTGTGAGACCGTTTTTAAAATCTCCTGCTGATATCATAATGATATTCCTCCTTATTTCGTCCGTTGGGAAAACCTGTATTTTTTCCACTGTGTTTTATTTTATAATACATGAACACAATTTTCAACTGTTTTTTCTCTTTCTTTGTTCTTTTCTGTAAAAATAAAGAACAATTTTCTCCAGCTTTCTTTTCAGTACAATCTGGATTTCTTCTTTTGGATGTATGGGCTTTACCAGAATATTGTGCATTCCCGTCCTTTTTGCCCCGTATACATCTGTAAAAAGCTGATCGCCTATGAAGACTGTCCTCTCCAGATCTGTCCCCATCAGATCCATTGCCTTTAAATAATTTTTTCTGGACGGCTTGTGGGCATCTTCGATAAAATGGACCTGAATATTTTTATTAAAGGAAC
>CABSEJ010000112.1 GCA_902476765.1 uncultured Blautia sp. | reverse complement strand
CCTGTTCCCCATTTCCAGCCACACCATGCCTCCCAGCACACAAGCCGACTTTTTTTGGTTCAACTGGTATGCTTCTTCCAGACTCTTCACTTTTACATATTCTCTGATTTTTAACATCCCGTATCTCCCGTTCCACTACTGCTTTTGTTTTTTACCTTGCCCTTATATTTCGCAAAAGAAGGCTGTCGCATGAAACCAGCTTCAGGGATATGCGGCAGCCTATTACGCAGTTGTCTTCTTTTTCTATTTCAGTATAGCATATACATTTTAAAGGAAGCAAGTATTTTCTCTTTCCTTTTCCGGCAATCCGTATTAAAATCTAAGAGTAACAAAAGAAGGAGACTAACAAAAGAATATGAAAAAAGCAACAGATTTGGGAAAGGACAAAGTTCCCTTTTTGGTTCTAAAGCTGGCTGTCCCCTCCATGCTTGCACAATTTGTTACCGTGCTGTACAGCATTGTTGACCGTATGTTCATCGGAAACATTCCGGAGGTGGGGGACACGGCTCTGGCCGGAGTAGGGGTTTGCGGTCCCATTGTCAGCCTGCTTACCTCTTTCGGAACCTTAATTGGCCTTGGAGGTTCTATTCTCATGGCCATGCGCATGGGAGCCGGAAGGAAAAAACAGGCCCGTACCATTCTGGCACACAGTTTCCTGATGCTGGTAATTTTTTCGGCTGCTTTAACCTTATTATTTTTGCTTATGAAAAGCCGTCTGCTCCAATGGTTTGGAGCCAGCCCGGACACCTTCCCTTATGCAGACAGTTACCTGACCATCTACACGGCAGGCACATTTTTTGCCCTGATGTCCATAGGCCTTAATTACTTTATTACCTGCCAGGGCTTTCCCGGAGTAGGGATGGCTACTGTCATGATTGGAGCCTTGACCAATATTGTGCTGGACCCGCTCCTCATCTTCGGGCTTCACATGGGTGTGGCAGCAGCGGCCCTGGCTACGGTTATCGCACAGTTTACCTCCTGCGCCTATGCCTTCAGGTTCCTTACAGGAAAAAAGATTCCCATTTCCGTCACCCGGCTGAGGGGAAAAAACTTTTCACCTGTTATCGTGAAACGAATTCTGGTTCTGGGGATTTCACCTTTCCTGATATTAGCCACCGACAGTGTTATCATCCTTGTTCTGAATACAGTGCTGCAGAAATACGGAGGTCCGGAGCAGGGTGATACCCTGATTACCTGCGCCACTATCGTACAAAGCTACATGATGCTGATTACCGGGCCCATGCTGGGAATTTCCAGCGGCACTCAGGCAATCCTCAGCTATAATTACGGTGCAAAGGAAATACAAAGGGTGAAACAGGCAGAAAAATACATACTGCTGCTGTGCCTTTGCTTTACTGTCCTTATGTTTTTTACCTCCCGGGCTGTTCCCGCATATTTTATCCGGCTGTTTACCCAGGAGGCCTCACAGCTAAGGCTGTGCGTTTGGGGTATCCGTACATTCACCCTGATGATTGTCCCCCTAAGTTTTCAATATGTGTTTGTGGACGGCTTTACAGCCCTGGGCAGAAGCAAAACCGCTTTATTCCTGTCCATGTTCCGTAAGGGGGATTACATGCTGTTTACCATCCTGCTGCCTGCTTTTTTTGGTGCTAAAAGCGCTTTTTATGCCCAGCCTCTGGCAGACGGTATAGGGGCAGTTATGTCAACTATTGCTTTCTTTTTGATTTTTCAGAAGCATTTGGAAAAAAGGCTGGCCGAACCCGGCGGCAACAGGTGAATATCCCAGTAAACACGGCTGTTTAGCAGGTTGCCTTACCCACAGGAGTCAAATACCCCGATGCAAGCATGCGGGGCATCAATCTAGCGGCGATGCAAACATGTCCGCTTGGCTTGTTGCTCCCAGGAATAAGCAGAGCAAACTTGCTGCTTGTATAAATTCTTTGAAACAGGAGGTTCTCAATGAAGAAAAGACTATTACTTCTCATTACTTGCCTGATGCTGGCACTTTTCGGTTGCGGTGAAGATGACACCCGGGAGTCCGAAGAAGCGGAACTTGACGCTGTGTCCTCCTCCATGGACGGCACGCTGACCGAGTATACAGGTACCCAGCTTTCTATCGAAACAGAGGACGGCAGCACCCTCACCTTTAAAGACTGTTCTTCCGCAAAAATTCAGTGCAAAAACGGCATTATCCCGGGAAATGAGGTTACTCTGGTATATGTAGGCGGAATCGACGGTACTGATACCAGCAACGTAAAGATCCGGAAGATAATCACCTCTGACGACAATTCCAGCGTCATGAGTCTGGCGGAACATGCAAAAGAAGATATCGCCCTTTCCGGCGGCATGGTCACACCCCAGGAAGATGACAGCCAGGCAGGCCAGGATATGCCGGCCAGCGGAGCTCAGGTAGAAAAAACTCGTCAGACTGCCTCTGTCATAAGCGGGGTAAATGTCCGGGCCGACGCTCTCAGCGGTTCCGAAATTCTGGGAACCTTAGACGGCGGAGATTCTGTCACCGTCACAGGTATCTGCGACAACGGCTGGTACCGTATTATCTTCGAAAACCAGACCGGCTTTGTGTGGAGAGATTACCTGTCTTTGTAAGACCAGAATTCCGGAAAGTTTTTATAGCAAAGCAGAAAGCTGTCCTTAAGGCATTCCTGTAAAAGGTCTGCCTTGAGAACAGCTTTCTTATTGTCTGCTTGTTTATCTCTTTATTTCAGCAAATATACATCTGCGTAATTTACGCCCAGAGCATTGGCTCTGTTATGGTCATTTACATAAATATCAATGCGGTTTCCTTTGATAGCGCCTCCGCAATCCTCTGCAGTAAAGATATGTCCGTTAATGATAACTTTGGTTCCATACGGAATCACACTGGGGTCTACGGCAATGGTCTGTCCCTCTATAACCGGAGTTCCTGTAGCCGTAATACCGGTTTCCACATCGCAGCAAATCTCGCAGGAGCAGTAATAGGTCAGCTTAAAGTTGCCTAAATCCTGGCCGTACATTTCTCCGGTAGCATTGACTTCAGCAATATCCCCGCTTCCATATGCGTAAGAAACATCATCCAGCACCCTGGTGGCCCACACTGCATTAGCTGTGTTTAAATTACCCTGCACAATACCGTACTTAGTTCCCATAGCCTCTACGGTCTTTCCGTTTCCTGCATAGATGACTACATGGTATATCTGCCCGTCCTTGGCATAGAAAATCAAATCTCCCGGCTGAGCATCCTCCACCGGTATTTTCGTACCGTATTGAGCCTGGTCTGCAGCTACTCTCGGCAAATCATAGCCATATTCCTTAAAAATACTCTGCACAAATCCTGAGCAATCCGCTCCCTCTGTCAGGCTGGTTCCGCCCCAGACGTAAGGGTTTCCGATAAACTGAGAGGCAAACTCAATAACTGAGCTTCTCACTTCTCCCTGGGGAACTCCTGACTTCACAGAGGTCAGGGTATAATAGCAGGCCTGATTTTCTCCGGGCGCCACTAATTCCTCCGCTTTTGCATAGGCATCTTCCCCATTCTGCTCTACCTGAGCCTTGATTTCTTCTCCGGACTGGATATATTCACGGCTCACAAAGCCTCTCACATCTCCGGACTCCACATAAACCCAATCCTGGTCCTTGTCTGCCAGAATATAGCAGAGACTGCCCTGAGGTAAAGTTCCCACAATTCTGGAATCTGTTCCCTTGCCTTCCCGCACATTCAGCAGGGTGGCTGTCACCACAGCATAGTCCTTATCTACCACAGTCTGGTTCACCGTGGCTCTCAGATATAAAAAGGCCTGATTCTCACTCCAGGGCACCAGTTCCACAGCCATAGGGGCCGTTCCTTCGATTCCCGTATATTCTTTGTTCTCCCCAGCCGCTTTATCCTTTGCCTGTTTCTGGTACTCTTCCAAAAGAGTTTGGGCTTCCGCTCCGGTCATAACCTTCTCTGCCTGCACAAAGCCTCTTACCCGGCCGGATTCAACATAAAGCCATCCATTCTCTTCTTCCTTTAAAATATAACAAACGCCTTTGTCCGCCAGGCTTCCGATGCTTCTGGATTCCTGAGACATTTCTTCTTTTATCTCCAGGTTTTCTCTGGCAAAAGCATATTTTCTGGTCACTGTCCAGAAACGGAAGTCTTCCACAATCACCGGCATTTCAATAATTTGCTGGCTGGCAATCAATTCCTGGTTTGTAGAAGGAGTCTGTTCCTCTCCTGCTTCCTCTGAATCCTGCTCTATCGCCGGGCTTCCATCCTCCATCAGAATCACAAAACCGCTTTCATTCAACAGATAGTGCCATCCCTCCGGCAGTACATATCCGGTTCTGGCTTCATAAGCTTCTGGGGTTTCTCCCTGCTGCTGGTTTTCTCCACTCTCTGTTTCGCCGGGCTGCTGAGTTTCTTCCCCCGGTTCCTGGGTCTGGTCTGCTTCTACCGCAGGGCTCCCGTCCTCCAGAAGGATGACAAAACCGTTTTCATCCAATACATAATGCCATCCCTCCGGCAGTACATATCCGGTTCTGGACTCATAAGCCTCCGGAGTTTCTCCCTGCTGTTGAGTGTCCCCGCCTTCAGTTTCGCCGGGCTGCTGGGTTTCTCCACCCTCCGTTCCGCCGGGCTGCTGGGCTTCCCCGCCCTCCGCTCCGCCGGGTTCTTGGTTGTCTCCTCCCTCTGTTCCGCCGGGCTGCTGGGTCTCCCCGCCCTCTGTTCCGCCGGGCTGCTGGGTTTCTCCGCTCTCTGCTCCACCAGACTCCTGAGTTCCTGTTTCTTCTGCTGTCTGCATTTGTTCCGGAGCATCAGGTTCTGCCGCCAAAACTCCTGTAGGTACTGCCATAGTAACCGCCATGGAAAGAGCCATGGCTCTCTTTAATTCCTTTAATTTCAAGCTTTTCGTCCTCCTGTTTTTTCGCAAGCCTGCTGCAACACAATCAAATATTTTCTACAAAATTTCAATTCCTGCTTTTTCACAAACCTTCATGGTTTCTTCATCCCAAATAGAAGACTGAACCTCTCCGATATGGGCCTTCTGTAAAAGCAGCATGCAGATTCTGGACTGACCGATACCTCCGCCAATTGTCAGAGGCAGTTTTCCCTCTAAAAGCATTTTATGGAAAGGAAGCTTTCTTCTCTCATCACAGCCCGCCTTTGTCAACTGCTCATCCAAGGATTTTTCATCTACCCGGATTCCCATGGAGGAAATTTCCAGGGCACACTTCAAAGGCTCATGCCAGAAAAGCAAATCTCCGTTTAATTTCCAGTCGTCATAGTCAGGAGCCCTGCCGTCATGCTTCTCACCGGAAGCCAGCAAATCTCCAATCTGCATGATAAAAACTGTCTTATGCTCTTTCACAAAAGCATTTTCTCTTTCCTTAGGAGTCATATCAGGATACAAATCCTCCAGCTCCTGAGAGGTAATAAAAGTCACCTGGCGGCAAAGCTCTGTATCCAGGCTTTCATAGCGATACTTTACTTCATCCAGAGCATTACATATAGCCCCTGCAATACGGTTAACGGTATTTTTCAGAAAATCCTGATTCCGTTCTTCCCGGGTAATAATCTTTTCCCAATCCCATTGGTCCACATAAACAGAATGCAGGTTATCCAGCTCTTCATCTCTGCGGATAGCGTTCATATCCGTGAGAAGTCCTTTCCCCACATGAAAATCATAGCGGTACAGTGCCATACGCTTCCACTTTGCCAGAGAATGCACCACCTGAGCGTTGGTTCCCGCATCAGGAATATCAAAAGTAACCGGGCGTTCTACCCCGTTCAAATCATCATTCAATCCGGAGGACGGGTCTACAAATAAAGGTGCTGTCACTCTTTTCAGCTTAAGAGCCATACAGAGCTTTTTCTCCATTAAATGCTTAATCATTCCTATGGCCTCCTGGGTCTCATAGCTTGACAAACATGAATGGTAATTTTCTGGTATTATCACTTTGCTCATATGCTTTCCTCCCTATCCGCCAAACGTCTGGTGGGAAGCTGCCTTCTGGCACCTTCCCTTCATAACTCTGACGGTCTTTTTACATAAAACGGACTTCATAATAAAATCCTGGTTTTTATTTTAGTACAAAAAAAAGGGCATGTAAACCCAAAGTTTTCCTTTCCTGATTTCTTTCCTGTTTTTTCCAAATTTCTTAGCTTCTCTTTTGCCTGTCTTTTTTCTACTATATTCCTGCAAGCAACGAGCCAAGCGGACATGCGTGCATCGCCGCCAGATTGATGCCCCGTATGCTTGCATCGGGGTATTTGACTTTTGTTATGCTATCCTCTCTCATTTTCTCGTATTGTCTTCTCTTGTGTTTGAACTTTCCCGAAAAATATGCTATCCTATTAAAAGAATGTTGGGGAAACAGACATTTTGAGACGTTTTGGGAGGGAGGAAAATTAATGAAAATACAGGAATCTGCGGAAAATTATCTGGAGACGATTCTCATTATCGGAAACCGTAAGCCCCAGGTGCGTTCTATAGATATTGCCAATGAACTGGAGTTTTCAAAACCCAGTGTTAGTGTGGCTATGAAAAACCTCCGTCTGAATGGATATATAAATATGGACCATGAAGGCTTTATCACCCTTACTCCATCAGGAAAGGCCATTGCAGACAAAATTTACGAACGTCACCAGCTTCTCAGCGCCTGGCTTGTCCGTCTTGGGGTGGACCCCAAGATAGCTGCTGAGGACGCCTGTCGAATGGAGCATGTTATCAGTGCGGAAAGCTTCGAAGCCATTAAAAGGCATACACATGATATGACCGATAAACAGACGTCTTCCCAGCAGTAGCTGCCGGAAAAAAGCGCCGTACCCCGAAACAGTTTATCTTATGCCGGGGCCGGCGCTATTTCTTTTTTCTATTTATCTTCTTTTTCTTCCGAAGCTTTAGCCAGTTTGCTTTCTTCCATAGCTATTTTGTCAGCAACTCTTTTCTTAATCCCATTCATGCCCTGATAGGTTTCAGCCAGCTTCTGCTGGGTTTTATTCAGTACATTCACATACTCTGCAATTTTATATTGTACCTCTGACACTGCGCTCCGCACTGCCTCGAAGTCTCCCTTGCCTCCCACATTATTTTCCGCCTCAGTCAGTCTTTCCCTGAGAAGCTTATTTTCCTCACGAAGCCGCAGAACCTCTCTGGCCAGTTTCTCTTTTATAAGCTTCTTCTCACTCTCCGCTCTGATATGGTCCTCATAGGACTGCTTCCATTTTTCTTCAGCTTTAGCTTTTTCTTCCTCCAGAACCTGATTTCTCTCTTCCAGCTCCTTCAGCCTATCTTCCTGCTGCTGGGACAGCACAGCTCCGTTGGTTTCTTCCTGTTTGAGCAGATTCTCTAACTCCTCTATTTTCTCCCGATAGGCTTTGCTCTCCTCCTGGTGAACCCGGTTAATCTGGGATATCTTGTCATTCATATTTTCTACATATTCCAGTACATCATCCTTCCGGTATCCTCCAACCGCAGTGCGAAATTCTAATTCCTCTCCCATTATTTATCTTCCCCTTTCCAGTAATAACAAAGTCAGCAAGTACATAAAAACTCTCCATGCCTTCAATCATGAAGAGTAAAGGTCAGAGTGAAGCCTTACATCATTCTGCCCTGTTTTCTCATCCATTCATCCCGCAGCCACACATACAGTTCTCCGTTTACAGCGTCAATATAAGGCTGACTCCAGAAAATACCGGTAAGTCCGCAGGTAATGGTCTCCAACAAAGTCCATCCGATAAAAGATAAGTCCAGAATGAAGGTCTCCATCTTCTGCCCGTCCATCATCTGCTTACTGATGGAAAAAGCATCGGAATAATTAATATCCGGCTGTTCCGCCAGAATATAAGGAACCATCCGATATTCATAGGACTTAATGATTCCCGGCACAATAAGCAGCAGGGTCCAAAGAAAAACAAACACATTTCTCAGAAAAATAACCCATACAACATTTCCATAATATCCGCCCTGAAACCCAAAGAACAGTTTTTCCACCGGTGCATTGTAATCCCTGTTTTCCACATAAAATCTGCAGCTTCCCACCTCCAGAACAGCAATCACAAAAACACCCAGCAAAAGCGCTGCCACAGCGATTCCTACAGACCAAAGCCCAAAGAAATCAAAAACAAACTCTCGCCCTTTCTCCTTGCTCAGAGTGGCTCTAAGTCCGGCCAAAATAGCATATATCAGGCTGACAAGAACACAGGCGCCATAATTTTTCCGAAAGTTTCCACGTCCTCTGTCCTTTAATTCAATCCGGCTCCATCCCACAAGATTTCCCTCCCCTTTTATTTTGATACTATTTATTCTATCATGTATTCTACTTCTGTGAAAGCCAAAAATAGACAGATTTTTTGCCTTTTCCATGCTCTTTCTGAGGGTGGAAAATTTTTTTATTTTTTTATTGACATTTCCAGGCTTTTCCCTTATAATAACATTTGTTGCTGAGGACAGCAACAATAAATGTGCGTTTAGCTCAGCTGGATAGAGCGTCTGACTACGGATCAGAAGGCCGGGGGTTCGAATCCTCTAACGCACGGTATTAAAAGCTGTTGCATGAAACAATTGTTTGATGCGGCAGTTTTTTTGTTCTATAGGAATTTTTTTGAATTTCCTATAGAACAAAAAGCTCTCCGGGCAGTATCGCACTGGGTTGGAGAGGAGTTATGTCGCTAAAGCGACCCGCCGCAGGCGGAGAATCCTGCAAACCAGGATTCTTTTTTATGATATAGGAAAGTTCTCACTTTCCTATATCATAAAAAGCGCTTTGCGCAGCGATGCGCACTCGCATGAAAGGCAGATGTCAGCTAAAGCTGACCACGCTCGGCGCAGCAAAAGTGTGCTTCTTGGAAGAAAATGGAATTGTGAGGGTGTGCGAAGCACACTTTTGTTACTTTCTCAGTTCGATTCCCAGACCTTCTAATCCGTTGAGAATCTTTTTCATCGCTGCATTTACATCTCCGTCTTCCAGAGTTCTGTCCTTAGCCCGGAAAGTTACAGAGTAGGCCATAGACTTATAGCCCTTCTGAATCTGGCTTCCTTCATATATATCAAAGAGCTGGTAGCTCTCCAGAATCTTTCCGCCTCTCTGGGCAATAATCTCTTCAATCTGTCCGGCCAGAACAGACTTTGGCACCACCATACTAATATCTCGGCTGACCGCCGGGAATTTTGCAATGCCCTCATATTTTCTGTCGAAAGTAGCAAAATTAAGGATTTCCGGTATATCTAAAACAGCTACATAAGCCCTGTCTCCGATTCCATAGGAAGCGGCCACAGTGGGATGTACTTCTCCTAAGTAGCCAATGACAGTCCCTTCATAGAGAATCTCAGCCTGGCGTCCGGGATGCAGGAAGGTTTTTCCGGCTTGCGGGTTATAGTTTTCTTTCTTATGCATGCCAATCTTGTCCAGGAATTCTTCCACCACGCCCTTCATGGTATAAAAGTCTCCTGCCCCATACATACCCAGGGTAAACATCATTCTTTCTTCCGGAAGCTCTTTTAAAGGCAGCTCTTTGGGAATATAAATATTTCCCAGTTCATAGAGACGCACATCCTTGTTTCTTCTCTTGTAATTAGTTCCCAGAGAAGTGAGCATACCGTTTAAGGAAATGGTACGCATGATACTAAAATCTTCTCCCAGAGGATTAGAAATCACAATAGCCTTTCTTAAACTGTCGTCCTTTGGAAGCAGCAGCTTGTCGAAAACCTTGGGACTTTCAAAGGAATAGCAGTAACCCTGAGAAAATCCGTTAAACTCCGCCATATCCCTGGCTGTCTGCTCAATCCGCAGCTTGAAAGGTAATTTACCTGTAGTAGCCTCACCCTTGGGAAGGGTAGTAGGAATATTATCATAACCAAAGAAACGTGCCACCTCTTCTGCTAAATCTGCAGTGCGGAAAATATCATGACGGAAGGTAGGAGCCACAATCTCATTTGTCTTTTCATCATAGAAAAGTTCCACTCTGGACAGATATTCCAGCATCTGCTCCCTGGAAAGCTCTGTACCCAGAAGGTCGTTTATTTTTTCCGGGCTGAAAGGCACACGAACCGACTCCTTAACCTTAGAATAAACGTCTACCATACCTCCCACTACTTCGCCGCAGCCAAACTCTTCAATCAACTGGCAGGCTCTGTCAATGGCTGCCTGGGCATTGTTGGGGTCCAGACCCTTCTCAAATTTACCGGAAGCATCGGTACGCAGCCCCACCTTTTTACTGGAAAGACGAATATTTACTCCGTCAAAGCAGGCTGCCTCAAAAAGGACTGTGGATACGGTATCTGTAATCATGGAATTTTCCCCTCCCATGATTCCCGCCAGACCAACCGGCTTCTTACCATCACAAATCATCAGTACAGAATCGTCCAGAATTCTTTCCTGTCCGTCCAGGGTAATGAATGTTTCTCCTTTAGAAGCTCTGCGTACAACAATTTCCTGTCCCTCTATAGTATCCATATCATAGGCATGCATAGGCTGTCCGTATTCTTCCATCACATAGTTGGTAATATCCACCAGATTGTTGATGGGACGGATTCCGTTGGCAGCCAGGCATCTCTGCATCCATTTTGGAGAGGGGCCAATCTTAACATTTTTCACCACTCTTGCGCAATATCTGGGGCACAGCTCCTTGTCTTCCACCGTTACCTTTACATAATCATGGGCATCCTCATTGTTTCCTTTTACCTCTACTACAGGAGGGATAAATTTCTTTCCGAAAGTAGCTGCCGCCTCTCTGGCAATTCCCAGAACACTGTAGCAGTCTACACGGTTGGAAGTAACTTCATATTCAAAAATAACATCGTCCAGGCCTAAAGCGTGGATTGCGCTTTCTCCTACCACTGCATCCTCAGGGAAAATATAAATGCCATACTCCGGAGCCTCCGGATAGAACTCTCTTGTAGAGCCCAGCTCTTCAATGGAGCACATCATGCCCTGAGATTCCACGCCTCTCAGCTTTCCGGCTTTAATCTTTATTCCTCCCGGTGTCTTCTTTCCGTCATGGCCGCCTGCCACTCTTCCGCCGTCCAGAACAACGGGAACCTTATCTCCCCCTTTCACATT
>CABSEJ010000111.1 GCA_902476765.1 uncultured Blautia sp. | reverse complement strand
AAGTTATGTGACTAAAGCGACCCGATTTAGGCGGAGAATCCTGCAAAGCAGGATTCTGTTTAGTATCCGGCTCCTGTTTCCGGGCTGTTTTTCATGATTTTTACCAGTCTGCTGGTACCTAGTCTCTCTGCTCCAAGGCGGATAAATTTTTCCGCATCCTCGAAGGAAGAGATTCCTCCGGCAGCTTTCACTTTAACCTGTTTTCCCACATGATGTTTCATCAATTCCACGTCTGCATAGGTAGCTCCTCCTGTGGAAAAGCCGGTAGAAGTCTTAATATATTCTGCTCCGGCCTGTGTGACAATCTCACACATTTTAATCTTTTCTTCCTGGGATAAAAGACAGGTTTCAATGATAACTTTCAGGATTTTTCCGCCGCAGGCCTCATGAACCTGGCGAATTTCCTCCTGGATTTCCTGATACTTTTTATCTTTCAGATGCCCGATATTGATAACCATATCAATCTCCGAGGCACCGTTAGCAACAGCGTCTTTTGTCTCAAACACCTTCACTGCTGTGGTGCTGTAGCCATTTGGAAAACCAATCACCGTGCAGATTGGAAGCCTGCCCTCCACATATTCTGCAGCCTGCTTTACATAGGCTGCAGGAATGCAGGCTGATGCAGTATTGTATTTCATAGCATCATCCAGAATCTGCTGAATCTCCTTCCAGGTTGCACTCTGGGACAGCAGAGTATGGTCTACATATTTTAAAATTTCTTTCTTATCCATCTTATCTTCCTTTCCATTTTCTCTCAAATTTTCCCTTGACTTCCGGGTCAAAAGCCGTTGCTGCAGCATTTCTCAGCAGGGTCAGCAGCAATTGGTCGTCCTGTCCGTATTGCTGGTATACCTTTTTCAATTCCTGTGTCATAGTTGTGCCACTGACTGTGCGGTTGTCCGTATTTATAGAAACCTTAATCCCCGCTTCCAAAAAGGAAAGAAGGGGGTATTCCTGCCAACTTTTCACTGCCTTAGTCTGAAAATTGCTTGTAGGACACATTTCCACGCCGATTCCTGCCTTGGCAAATTCCTTCATCAGTTCTCTGTCCTTTTTCAAGGCTATCCCATGCCCTATCCTTCTGGCTCCCAGATTCCAGGCCTCCCTGACGTTTTCCAGGCTTCCGGTCTCTCCGGAATGTATGGTAAAAGGCATTCCCAGCTTTTTTGCCTCCTGAAAAATCTCACGAAACCGGACTGTTGGAAATGCAGCTTCATCCCCCGCCAAATCCAGGGCACACACACCCTGTCCCAGATATTCTCTGGCGCATCTGAGCATTTGCAGGTTTTGTTCTATGCTATGGTTTCTCATAGCGCACACAATAATTCCATAGCCTACTCCAAAGTCCTCTCTGGCCCGTTCCATTCCCTTTTGAACTGCCTCAATGACTTTCCTGCAGCTTAAACTTCCCTGTACAGAAAGCATGGGAGCAAAGCGGACTTCAATATATTCTACTTTTTCTTTTGCAATCTCTTCTACAAAAGCATAAGCCCCTTCCTCCAGACCTTTTTGGTCCTGCAGACACTGAAGCGGCAGCTGAAATTTCTCCAAATATTCTCTAAGGCTGCCACAGTCTTCTGATACGGTCAAGGCTTTCTCGGATATGTTCTTTCCCAGATACCTTTCCATCATGGATTTAGTAAGAGAACCATCCAGATGACAATGCAAATCTAACTTTGGAATCTGTTCTATATTCATATTATCCTGCCTTTCTCTGTATCCTTTTCCGCTACATAGTTGCGATTACCTTTGTAACCAGCTTTTTGAAATCTGCAGATACTCTGTCAGCAATTTCCTGCACTTCTTTATGGTTCAGTTTTTCCTTTGACAGGCCGGCAGCCAGATTGGTAATACAGGAAATCCCTCCGATTTCCATTCCCATGTGCCGTGCAGCCATAGCTTCGCAGGCGGTACTCATTCCCACTGCATCTCCTCCCCAGATTCTGCACATCCGGATTTCAGCGGGAGTCTCATAGTTAGGTCCTGTAAGCTGTACATAAACCCCTTCCTGCAGAGGAACTTTGCAGTCCTGGGCAGCTTTTCGGATAACCTCCTGGATTCTTTTGCTGTACACTTGGCTCATATCCGGGAAACGTTCTCCCAAGTCATCGAGATTTGGACCAATCAGAGGGCTTGGCACCCCTGTGGCAATGTGGTCTGTTATCATCATGAAATCACCCGGCCGGAAATTCTCATTGATACCTCCCGCTGCATTGGTGAGAATCAGTTTTTTGGCTCCCATAAGTTTCATCAGTCTTGTGGGAAGCACCACATCAGACATGGGGTAGCCCTCATAATAATGAACTCTTCCCTGCATGATGACAACAGGAACTTCTTCCACATATCCAAATACAAAACGGCCTTTATGTCCCTGTACTGTAGATACGGGAAAGCCCTCTATCTGGGAGTATTCCACCGATGCTTCTATCTTGATTCCCTCTGCATAATCTCCCAAACCGCTTCCTAAAATCAGTGCTACCTCCGGTTTAAAGTCTGTCTTTTCCCTGATGCTTTTCAGACATGTTTGTAATTTATTTTCCATTTTTTCACTCCTCTACAGATTTTCCGCCAGAATCTCCGAAATTAAAGTTTTTATCTGGCAATACTGTTCATAATTTATTATAATATAGCTTCCCTGTGTACTAATCAGCCCGTTTTCTTTGAATTTTTTCATAGACCGGCTAATGGTTTTTATACAAAGTCCAGTAAAATCCGACAGCTCCTGACGGTCGCTTTTCATCTTCAGAATTCCCTTTTCTGCGTATTTCCTGTATCGTTTCATTAGCAGAAAGGCCACTCTGTCCGCACCCTGCAAAAAAAGCAGTATTCTACTCTCTCTGGCCTGTTCCAGAAGATACTCTCCCATAAGTCTGCTCTCCTGCTGCAGTGCAATAATGTCTGTACTCATCCACTTTTTAAATCCATCTTTTGGAATTCGCAGCACAGTACACTTAGTCACTGTCTGCAGGGTTGTCTGATATTTATCCAGATTGATGATAACTTCCAGCCCGCCGAAAGCGTATACCTTATCAAACATGGTAAAGTCGTAATTTATGCCGTAAATTCTGTAATCTGTGGCTTTGATAAGCCCTTTTCCGATAAAGTAAATCATGTTTACCGGCTCGCCTTCCTGGACAAAAACCGTCCCTGCCTCCAGCTCTTCCAACACAAAGGTCTCCATCAGCCACATAGGGGCTGTCCGAAAATACTGTTCGAACTGTTCCCTTCTTTCCTTTTCTATCTCATTTAGAAAAGGCAGTATTTTTCCTAAATATTTATTTTCCATCTTTTGTATCCAGAACCTGTCTTCCTTTGATATATTTTGCGGTAATCTGTCCGTCTTCTGCCAGATAGACCAGACGTTCCAACCGTTCCTTTACAGAGAGGCAGTCCCCATGGGAAATCTTGCTGTCATCAATAACCACAGCATCAAACTCATAGCCGGCTTCCAGGCTCCCCACCTTGCCAAAAAATTCCCCTCCTCCTTTGGTTGCAAGGAAAAAAACCTCCTCCACCGTCAGAGGTGCAAGGCTCTGGTCCACAAGCCTCCAGCGAAGCTTGGAACACTGAATAGCCATGGCCATAGCACGAAACATGGATAAGGATGTACCGGCCGCCACATCGGTACCCAGCCCCATCTTCAGTCCCATATCCAGATATTGTCTGGCCGGTGCAATGCCCGATGCAAGATTAGCATTAGACTCCGGACAATGCGCCACAAAAACCTTCTGCTCCTTCATCATCTGGATTTCCTCTTCACTGCTGTATACGCAATGGGCCATAACCGTTGGACAGTCTCCGCCAAACAGCCCATGTATGCGGTAAGCGTCCCCATAGCACAACGCCTGTGGACAAAGCTCTCTGACCCATTGTATCTCGCTGATATTTTCCGAAAGATGTGACTGGGCCGGAAGTCTGTATTTTTTCTGAAGATGGGAAAGTCCTTCCATTAATTCATCGGAGCAGGTAGGTATAAACCTTGGAGTCAGGATTGGTTTAATATTAGAAAAATTCTCCGCCGCCCAAATCCAGTCTTCCGTATCCCTAAGAGCCTTCCGGGCGCTTGCTTCACAAAGTCCTTTGGGGCTGTTCCGGTCCATATTGACTTTTCCCACATATCCGGCAAAGCCTGTTTTCTCCAGCTTCTCCATAAGCCAAAGCGTTGCGTCTTTATGGCAGGTGGCAAAGATACAGGCTCTTGTGGTTGCACTGCGGAGCAGCTCCTCTGTAAAAATACCGTAAGCTTTTTGGGCGTATTGAATATCCTGATATTTTTCTTCTTCCGGAAACGTGCGCATGTTCAGCCAGTCAATCAGCTCCTGGTCCATCCCCAGTCCCCGGAACGGGTACTGGGGACCATGGACATGCAAATCAACCAATCCCGGAAGAATCAGGCTTTCCCCATAATCCCGGCAGGGAATTCCCTCCCATTCTTCCGGCAGAGTTTCAAATACGCCTACAGATTTTCCGTCCTGGCACACAACATAGCTGTGGGCCAGAGTACGAATCCTCTCTTTCTTCTCACTGTAGCAAATATTTCCTTTGATTGCAAATCTTTCCATATAATTTCCGCCTTTATTTTCCTGATATGTTTGCTCTTTTTACCGCTGCCCCTTATCGTATGGAATACCCTCAGCCTTGGGGGCTTTGGAGTTCCTGGAGAACAAAGCCAGCACCACAAGAGAAATAATGTAGGGGAGCATATTATAAATCGCACTTGGTACCTGAAGGGCTTCCAGGAAATCAAAGCCGGAATACACATTAGACAGTGCCCGGAATAAGCCAAACAGCAGAGCCGCCAGACCAATCAGTTTTGGCTCCCACTGGCCAAAAATCATAACTGCCAGGGCAAGGAATCCAAAGCCTGCCACACCGTTTTCAAATTTCCATTCGCTGACTCCGGCTGTGATATAAACAATACCTCCCAGGCCTCCGAAAAAGCCGGAAATCAAAACTCCTGCATAACGCATTTTATATACGTTAATTCCCACAGAATCTGCCGCCTGGGGATGTTCACCGCAGGCCCGCAGACGAAGACCGAACCGTGTTTTGTAAAGTACAATATGAGCGGCAATCAGAAGAATTACAGCCAAAATCATAAACCAGCTGACCTCAAAGTTTCCTATTTTGAAGGCTGAAAATGCCTTTCTCTGCTCAATATACTGGATTGCAGAAGAAACATTATTTACATTCTCAGACATATTGATTGCTTTTACCAGCACCGTAGCCGCCGCTGTACCCAGAAGGTTCATGGCCGTACCTACAAGGGTCTGGTCTGCCTTAAAATTGATTGCAGATACTGCCAGCAAAAGAGAATAAGCCATACCGAAAAGAATACTTCCGATGACAACGGCCAGAATCATCAGGGCCGCCGGCAGACTGCCCATATATTTCATCACCAGGGCTCCCCCAAGAGCGCCGATGACCATAGTTCCCTCTAATCCCAGGTTTATCACGCCGCTTCGCTCAGAGAAGCAGCCGCCCAGGGCCACAAGCATCAGTACAGATGCGTAGATAAATGTATATTGTAATAATAGTGCCATCTTCGTCTTCCTCCTTTCCTACTTTTTCCCTTTTCTGTTCATGCAGTATTTGAAGAATAATACAAAGCCGCAGAAGTAAATAATAATAGCTGAAATCAAGTCAGAAATCTGGGCACAGTATATCATCTTGTCCACATAAGAACCGCCGCTGGTAATATGCTGGATAAAAAATGCGGAAAATATACTTCCAATAGGGTTCAGCCCTCCCAGGAAGGCAGAGGCAATGCCGTTAAATCCCATAGCCGGCACTGCTGTCTGGGCACAGGACCACTGCTCGATTCCGCTTAAATAGAGAAAAGCAGCCCCAAGACCAGAAAGGCATCCTGCCATTACCATGGTCAGAATCATATTTCGCTTTTCCTTCATACCGGCGTATTTCGCTGCATTTTTATTCAGTCCGGTACCCTTTAATTCATAGCCCAGCTTTGTTTTGCCCATAATAAACCAAACCAGAACAGCAATGATAACAGCCAGGGGAATGGCGATAGTCACATACCGGTTGCCGGAAAACAGCCGGTCCAGCCCCAGACTTGGAAGCAGACCTTTTGGCGCATTGGTTCTCAGCGCCATGGTATAGCTGGTACTGGATTCCTTTACATTCGTCAAAAGCATGTTTACGCTGTACAGGCTAATCCAGTTCAGCATGATTCCTGCAATTACTTCGTTCACATTTAAATAGGCCTTTAATACCCCTGCAATTCCTCCCAGGATTCCGCCTGCCGCCATAGCTGCAATAATGCACACATACCAGGGCATCTGATAAGCCAGGGCCAGATAAAGGGCAAATCCCGCTCCAACGGCATACTGTCCGGATGCTCCGATATTGAAAAGTCCTACTTTATAGGCAAACAATATGGACAGACTGCACATAAGCAGAGGTGCTGTCTTAGCCAGGGTACTTCCGAAATATTCCAATGCAACCTCAGGTCTTGGGAAATAAAAAAAGTTCTTTAAGATTGCAGACATGGCCCTCCAGGATTCTCCCGGATTGATGCACAATAATACAATATATCCAACCAAAAGTCCCAGAATAATACAAATCAGGGATGCAATCACAGTCTGCACGCCGGGGGCCTCCAGAAATCCTTTCTTTTCTCTTTTCGTATTCATAGCCTATACCTCCTGTTTCTTGGCGCCGGTCATATACAAGCCCAATTCCTCAACCGTCACCTCATCTGGTTTAAATTCTCCCACCAGTCTTCCTTCGAACATAACTAAAATCCGGTCCGGCAAATCCATAACCTCGTCCAGCTCCAGGCTGACCAAAAGCACGGCTTTTCCGGCGTCTCTCTGCTCAATCAGCTGTTTGTGTATAAACTCAATTGCACCTATATCAACGCCTCTTGTAGGCTGTACGGCAATTAAGAAATCAGGGTTCTTGTCGATTTCCCGGCCAATAATGGCCTTCTGCTGGTTTCCACCGGACATAGAGCGGAGAACCGTCTCAGGCCCCTGTCCGGAACGAATATCATAAGTATCAATTAAACGGTTGGCATAATCCCGAATCTCTTTTCTCTTCAGAACTCCTAATTTATTGGTAAACCGGGGTTCAAAATATCTTTGCAGCACCAGATTATCCTCCAGAGAATAATCCAGTATCAGTCCGTGCTTATGACGGTCTTCCGGAATGTGGCTCATCCCCATAAGAGAACGCTGGCGAACAGGCATATGGGTTATATCTTTTCCGTTTAAGGCAATATTTCCGTTTTTTAAAGGTTCCAGACCGGACAGACCGTAAACCAGCTCTGTCTGACCGTTTCCGTCAATTCCTGTAATGCAGAGAATTTCTCCTTTTCGAACCTGAAAACTGACATCCTGTACCGCCTCCTTTTTATTGGCTCCGGCAACACTCATATGCTTTACATCCAACACCACGTCCCCTGGCTTTGCCGGCTTCTTTTCCACTTTGAAGCTGACATTTCTGCCTACCATCATGGCTGACAGCTTCTCCGGGGTAGTATCCTTTGTCTCCACTGTACCCACATATTTTCCCTTTCGCAGAACCGTACAGCGGTCAGAAACCTCCATAATCTCATTAAGCTTGTGGGAAATAAATAGGATACTCTTTCCTTCCTTAGCCAGTCCCTTCATAATCTGCATCAGTTCTTCGATTTCCTGCACGGTCAAAACCGCCGTAGGTTCGTCAAAAATCAGGATTTCATTATCCCTATACAGCATTTTTAAAATTTCTGTCCGCTGCTGCATGCCTACTGTAATATTCTCTACCAAAGCGTCCGGTTCTATCTGAAGATGATATTGACGGGACAGGTCCATCACTTTTTTTCTGGCCTCTTCTTTTTTCAGAAACCCTTTCTGTACCGGCTCCGCACCCAGGATTATATTGTCCAGAACAGAAAAACATTCTACCAGCTTAAAATGCTGATGTACCATACCGATTCCCAGTGCATTGGCGTCGTTGGGATTCTTGATATGTACGGTTTTCCCGTCCTTTCGAATCTCTCCTTCCTCCGGCTGATACAATCCGAACAGTACACTCATCAGAGTGGACTTTCCTGCGCCGTTTTCGCCTAAAAGAGCATGGATTTCGCCCTTTTTCAGCTGCAGGGTAATATTGTCATTTGCCACGATGCCGGGAAATCTCTTGGTGATATTCAGCATTTCAATTGCGTATTCTCCCATTTTTATTTCCTCCTTTCCCTCTCTACATGATGGATCCTTGCCGCTGGCTGACCTTTACAGACACATCCGGCATCTGTTCAATGGAATTATCAATCTGTATTTCTCCGTCATAGATTTTCTGCACCAGATTATGATAGTCCTCCACCGTAAAGCTTTCATTCCACTGTGTGGTCTCCTCCGGAAGTCCTACATAATTCACAGCAGTATCTGTTCCTGATATAAGTCCCAGATTTTCAATTTTGCCCACATGTTCCTCCCATGTGCCATCTACAATAATAGAATTCAGCATGGCCTTTACCGTGGCTCCCAGTCCCTTCATGGCTGAAGTTACTGTCATTCCCTCTCCATAAGCATCGATGATGGGAGACTGGTCGCTGTCTGTACCGATAATTTTACCGTCTACCTTTGCCGCTGCCTCTGCTGCAGAGGTAAAGATTCCGCCACCGCAGGCAAACACAACCTCTGTCCCCTGGCTGTACCAGGTATCCATGGCTGCCGTAATTTCTGTAGAGCCGTAGAACTGGCCGCCATAAGCATATTCTACTTCAATTTCATCAGAGATCCCCAGCTCCTGGGCTGCGTGGTCAATCCCCTGGACATATCCGAATCCAAAACGTATTACCGCCGGCACGGCCTGCCCTCCTAAAAATCCCAGCTTCCGGTAGCCCAATTTTACAGCAGCATATCCGGCCATATAACCGGGAATTTCCTCCTGGTAAACTGCACAGTATGTGTTCTTTGTATTATAGTAATCTGAAGCCTCATAGGCTTCCGGGTCATCATAATACTTGCTCCCTACCGCTGCTGCAATAATATCTCCCGCTGTCATATCCAGGGCAATAAATTTCACATCAGGGTATTTATAAGTTACTTCCACTAAAGCCGGAGCAAAAATATATCCGGGCATAACGATAATGTTATATCCCTCTGCCACGGCCACATCAATCATGGCAATTCGGGCATAATCTGTATCTCCGTCCGGTTTTTTGTAAGTAAAGGGAATGTCATTTTCCGTACAATAAGCAAGGCATGATTCATAGGTTGTCTGATTAAAGGACTGGTCAGTAATATCGCCGCTGTCCGTAATCATAGCCACTGCATATTCCGAATTTTCTGTACTTACCTGAGTCCCAGATGGACCGCACCCTAAGGCAGACAATGTCATGCACAGTACCAAAAGCAAGGCCGTCAGCCTTTTTATACTCTTCATGTCCTTTTTCCTCCTTTGGTAAAAATTTTATTTTAATTGGGAAAGCAGTGAGGTACCGATGGTCTGCTCCGGCATTTCAAGTCCGAAATTATCCACAATAGTAGCCCCTATCACTCCAAAGGTGTCCTGCTCCGGCAGCTTTCCTCTTCCCACCATGGATTTGGAATAAGCCAGGAAAGGTACCTTTTCTCTTGTATGGTCTGTACCGCTGTAGGTAGGATCGTTTCCATGGTCTGCAGTGATAATCAAAAGGTCGTCTTCCCTGAGCTTTTCCAGTAAAACAGACAGCTTTTCATCAAACATTTCCAATTCCTTCGCATAGCCCTCCGGGTTTCTCCTGTGTCCCCATTTAGCGTCAAAATCTACCAGATTCACAAAGCAAAGCCCGTGGAAATCTTTGTCTGCCAGCTCAATAGTCTGCTCCATACCGTGGACGGAGGACTTGGATTTATAAGCCTCCGTAATCCCTTCCCCGTCAAAAATATCCTTGATTTTTCCTACGGAAATCACATCCAGCCCGGAGTCTTTCAAGACATCCAAAGCCGTCTTTCTGGGTGGCTTCAATGCATAGTCATGACGGTTGCTGGTTCGTTCAAATTCACCTTTCCTCTTACCGATATAAGGCCTTGCAATAACACGCCCCACTCTCCACTCTTCTTTCATAGTCAGCTCTCTTGCAATCTCGCAGCAGCGGTACAGCTCTGACAGGCCGAAGGTCTCTTCATTTCCACAAATCTGAAGCACAGAATCTGCAGAAGTATAGACAATCATATGCCCGGTAGCAATCTCTTCTTCTCCCAGCTCCTCAATTATCTCCGTACCACTGGCACTTTTATTTCCGATAACCTTATGGCCGGTTCTCTTCTCCAGCTCTTGAATCAGCTCTTTCGGGAATCCATGGTCTGTAAAGGTTTTAAAGGGCTTTTTCGTTTCAATTCCCATGATTTCCCAGTGTCCGGTCATGGTATCCTTGCCATTGCTTTTCTCTCTCAGCGCAGTCTGATAACCTAAAGGATTTTCCAATGCCGGCACCTGCCGCAGAGGAGTCAAACCTGCTATCCCCAGCTTCTGAAGTGTAGGAATCTGAAAGCTCTCCACAGATTCCGAAATATGTCCCAGAGTATTGACTCCCACATCTCCAAACCGCTCTCCATCCGGCATAGCACCGATTCCCAGGGAGTCAATCACAATTACAAATACCCGTTTATACTGCTTCATATCTGTCCTCCTATTTTTTCTTTATTCCAGATTTCCGGGGCCAAAGCCCTGGGGCAGAAGCTCTTCCAGCCTGTATATTTTATAATCCTCTTTTCCTCTGGCCAATATAATCTGAAATTCTTTTGGCCTGCAGAATTCCATCATTACCTGTCTGCAAACACCGCAGGGCGGGGTATAATCTATAAGCTTCCCCTCCGGGCCTCCTACAATACAGATTGCTTCAAAATCCTTTACCCCTTCGCTGACTGCCTTAAAAAAAGCAGTTCTTTCTCCGCAATTGGTAGGCGTATAGGCAGCATTTTCAATGTTGCAGCCAGTATAGATTTTCCCGTTTTTACCAAGGAGAGCTGCTCCTACTTTAAAATGAGAATATGGGGTATAGGAAAAGGACAGCTGTGCAATTGCAATCTCTATCAGCTCCTGAATCTTTGCTTTATCCATGATGCTTCCTCCCTTTACTTTCCTGCTTTTCCGTCTGCTTCCATCAGCTTCCGGATGGCCTGGACAGCTACCTGAATGGCTACATC
>CABSEJ010000110.1 GCA_902476765.1 uncultured Blautia sp. | reverse complement strand
CGCCATATAAACCTTCATAGGAGAAAAGTTTTTTTCAAGTTCTGCCTTCCACTCCATTGCTTCCTCCAGATTTCCCGTATATGCTGCCTCCAGGCACATCAGTCCCTTTTGCTGATAGTCTTTGAATCGGGTTTTTAAATCCTTTTCCATTGCCTTTATCATGGTCTTCTTTGCCTGTTTCTTTCCTCTGGCCTTAGAAAAGGCGTCCAGCTTTTCCCCCTGAATCTGAAGCACGGGCTTTAAGTTCAGCACTGTGCCAAGAGCTGCGGCCGCAGGGGTGATTCTTCCGCCCTTTTTCAGATATTTCAAGGTTTCCAGAGTAATATAAATACTGGACTCATGGGACTCCTTTTCCAGAATTTCTTTGATTTCCTCTGCAGTCTTTCCGGCTTTGGCCAGTTCTATGGCGTCCAGCACAGACTGTCTTTGGGTTACGGAAATCCTCTGGTTATCCACCACCATAACCCTGTTTTTGAATTCCCTGGCCAGCACCATTGCAGTCTGACAGGAATTGCTCAGCCCGCTGGACATAGGTATATGAACCACTTTCTCATGCTTTTGCAGCAGTCTTTCCCAGGTTTCCATTACATCCGCCGGGGAAGGCTGTGAAGTGGAAATATCCACATCCTGGGCCAGGCGGGTGTAAAACTCTTCCTGGGTCAGGGTTATATCCTCTAAAAGCAACTGTTCATCAATGTAAAAGGGCATGGCAAGAACGGTAATTCCCAGCTCCTGTGCCTCTTTCTGTGTTATCCCACTGTTGCTGTCCGTTACAATCGCAATCCTCTTTTTTTCCATTGCATTCGGCTCCTTTTCCTATTTTAGATCACTATTTTTTATGATAACATAGAGTTTTCGGGAATACAATCACTTTTCTTTTTCCTTTTGCCGATTTATGATAGAAGAAAAAAGAAAAAGGAGGATTGTCATGAGCTACAAATCACAGTCTTACGAAAACACAGGGAAAACCATCCTGAAAAATCTGGAAAAGAGAAACATAAAGGGCTATTATTGCCAAACCGGAGTCCAGGCTCTGGAGCTTGTAAAATCACTGGTTCCCAAAGGCGCCACTGTCACCAACGGCGGCTCGGAAACTCTTGTTGAAACAGGAATCATGGACTTACTCCAATCCGGGCCCTATGATTTCATAGACCGGAAATCAGCTAAAAATCCGGAAGAATCCAGAGCCCTCTACGGCAGAATCGTCACCGCAGATTATTTTTTCACCAGCACCAACGCTATCACCCTGGATGGAGAATTGATTAACGTGGACGGAAACGGCAACCGGGTTGCCTGTCTTATTCAGGGCCCGGCCCATGTGCTGGTAATTACCGGCATGAACAAGGTGGTTCCCACGGTAGAGGACGGCGTTCGCAGAGTCCGGAACATAGCCGCACCGCCTAACAGCATCCGGGTAGGAGCCAAAACCCCTTGCTCTGTCACAGGAAGATGCGCTGACTGCCAAAGCGACGGGTGTATCTGCTGTCAGACAGTTATCACCCGCCGCTCCATGCACCCCGGCCGTATCACCGTTATATTGATTGGGGAGGAGTATGGTTTTTAAGCCAGGCAAGTGCTTGCATTACCACCAATAAGAATTGGCGGTAATGCAAGTCTCCACTTTCTGCCTTATCTGCATAGAGCTAAAACGATATGCAGTTTGCTCTATCCTTTCTGGATTTCCTCCTCCGCACTTTCCAATTCCTCTGCTATCTGGGAAATGCTCTTTCCCTTTTCCAACTTCTTCTGTATCGGATATGAACTGGTGCTTCTATTGTCTCACCAATCTATCAGCCTCTGCATGTCAATGGAGAAACACACATTTCCCAGACATTTTTCATCCTACATTCTCCTTAGAGCCTCAATGGGACTTAAATTAGCCGCCTTCACCGAAGGCAGAAGCCCGAATATAATACCGATAGCCGTGGAGAATACCACCGCCCCTGCTGCCGCCGGTATACTGATAACCATAGGCATAGCAGCCATCCTGGAAATCACGGCAGCCAAAACAATTCCTGCAAGCACTCCCAGAATTCCGCCGATACTGGTAAGCACAGCAGCCTCTGTAAGAAACTGGGCCAGGATTCTCCGCTTATTAGCCCCAATGGCCTTCTTCAGACCTATCTCTCCGGTACGTTCTGTAACAGAAACCAGCATGATGTTCATAACCCCGATTCCCCCTACCAGAAGCGAAATACTGGCAATCCATAAGAGCTGCCGGTTGGTGCTTTCGCTAATCTGCTGCAGCCCCTTGGCCTTTTCCATCATGTCCTTAGCCTTATACTCAAAATTACTGCTGCCGGAAACGATAGATTCATTCAGCAGCTCTGCTGTCTTCTTCCCTGCAGAGCTCATAGCTTCCGGAGAAACTGCTTTCACCGATACTTGCTGAGGCTCATCAAACTGATACACAATGGGCCAGTCCGGAGAAGGCATAAAAATCATTCCCCCTGTATTACTGTTGTAATAGGTGTAATATTCCTCCCGGTTGTTTATCACCGGTTCATATTCTTCTGTCTTTTTCACCACTCCAACAATAGTAAAGGGTTCGCCTTTGATTTCAATGGATTTCCCTATCTCCTGTCCCTTTTCAAAAAAATTGGCACTGGCAGTCTCATCTACTAAAATCACCTTTTTGTATGTATCATAATCTTTCTGGGAAAATCCCCTGCCCCGGATTATCTGATACCCGCAGGTGTCCAGATAATCCTCATCAATTCCCAGAACCTGGCCGCCATCCAGACTGCTGCTCTGATAATAGATACCGTCTGCATACTGGCGCATCTGATAACAGGTAGCTTTTTCTACTTCCTCCAGCTCCAGAATTTCTTCCTTTTTTTCCTGAGAAATCACCGGAACTCCCTGGGGCAGTCCTTCATACTCTATCTGGTACTCTCCGCCGTTTCCGTAAAGGGTAATATCGATTACATTATCCCCTTCACCGATAAGATTTTTCTTAATCTGCTCGTTGGTTCCCTTTATGGTAGAAACAATAGAAATCAAAGCGGCAATACCAATAATAATTCCCAGCATAGTCAGAAAGGAGCGCATCTTATGTGCCCAGATACCCTGGAACGATAATCTTATGTTTTCAATCATCCCGTTTCCTCCTCTCTAAAATGAATTATACCATTCGTCAATAGAAGCCCGCTTTACCTTTGCGCCTTCTTTTACCGATTTACCGTAAGGGAATGCCAGATAATCTTCCTGGGTAATCCCTTCCTTGATTTCCACCGTGCTTCCGTAGAAAGTCTTTCCCGTCTTTACCGGCTGTTTTACCAATCTGTGGTGTTTATCTTCTTTGTACACATAGTCCTGCCCGTCTTTGGAGCGTATGAACTCTCTGCTGATATAAATCCCGGACATATTTCCCTCTGTCTGAGGCAGGTCCATGGTAACCATTTCATATTCCTTAAAGCCTTGTCCCTCAGGAATTACTGCGGTAAAGGGATAAAAAGACATATCCTGGCCGCTCATATAATAATTGTCTCTGGGATAAGGAGAAATTTCCTTTATCTCCGCCTCAAATACATTTCCCGATTCGTAGGCCATACCTGTCAGCACCTGTCCCGGCTGCAGGCTGGACAGCAGGTATTCATTTACCATCCCTTGGACATAAGCTCCGCCTGTGCTTTCCACCACGATAAAGGGCTCTCCGTCCACCTCTCCTTTGGTGGGGTCTCCTACCTTTTTCACCGTGCCGTTTATGGTACTCTTTATGGTCTCGTCCTCCAGCTTCTGTTCTACCTTTTTTATCTTAATATCCGCTTCCTTTAAATCCAGAGCAGCAGCGGCAATATCCTGTTTTTTCTGGGTTATGGCTTTTTCCAGTTCTTCCTTGGAATATCCGCTTACTATATCATCCTGGGGAATCATCTCTCCCCAATCCTCCGGAAAATCCATCCATTCCCCGTCTCCGGGCACTTCCTCATCCTCAGGGGGAACCGGTTCTTCCCACTGGTTTTTCCCCAAGCTGGTTAGGAACCACATATCCGGCTGCAATGGCTCTGCTATGGCCGTTCCGTCCAACAGCATGGCCGCCAGAAGAACGCCCTCCTCCTTATCTTCTCCATGAACTTCCAGAAGGCAATACTGAGGCTGGAGGGGTTTTTGCCCCTCCTGGTCAAAGCCTCCTACCCAATTGAGAAAGGCTCCCTGCAGCAGAACTCCCTTGGTACACAGATAACGATAGGGGTCTTCCTTTGTACCGCTTCCTCTAAAAGGAATGGCATTCTCTATAACAGCGTCATCCTCCGGAAAATCTGCCTGGTCTATGGTAATATCTCCATAAAGCCTTTTGTAAACTCCGGAAGGCTTTAATGGCTCCTGAGGCTCCTGGGGAGTTTCTTCCCCCGGCTTTTTATCCGGGGCTTCTTCTCCCTGGTCTCCTCCTTCCTGGCTGCCGCCAGGATTTGTTTCTCCCGGATTCTGGCTGTCTTGTCCGTCTCCTGTTCCCCCCTGATTTCCGTCTCCGCCTGCTCCCGGCTGGCCATCTCCGGCTCCTGGCGCTTCTCCTGGTACGGTTCCGCTGTCTCCGTTCTCTCCGCTTCCTCCTTGGGAAGTTCCGCCCTGGTTATCTTGTCCCTGACTGGCCCCTGTCTCGGTTCCGGAGCCTGCGTCACCACCTTCTGTACTGCCCTGGCCGTCTGCCTCTCCCTGCCGGAGATTCTCTTCTGAGGCCTGCGGATTCTCCGCTACTGCCAAGGGTACTGCCTTCCACTGGTTTCCCCTGCTTCCTAAAGGCTGGACTGTATATTCTCCTTTGGAGGAAACAGCCTTTTTCTTATCCTTTTCCAGCTTCTCCAGCTCGTTTTCCAGTCCTTTTTTCTTGATTTCCAATTGCTGCTTACTCAGCTTTTCCATCTCCAAATCAATATTTACCAGAGTCATATCATAAGACAGAAGAGGGTCTCCCTCCTTTACCTCCTGTCCCTCCTGGACATAGACCTTGGAAACAATCTGCTTATCCATAAGGCGAACCTCCTGGGACACGCTGGAGGTAATATTCCCTTCTAAAGAGGTAGTGCTGCCGAAAACCATCTGGCTAAGGTCTGTCACCGCATAAGCGGACACAGAGGTGTCCTTAAGCTTTCCGGATGCAAACCAGATACCTCCCCCTGCTGCTGCCGCTACAGCCAGTCCGATGAGGAGTCCTTTTACCTGTTTTTTTCTCATATGGCCAATCCTCCCCCTTTCAGTCTGTCAAGAACTGTTTCCTGCCGGGGAATCAACGATGTCACATCGCCTTCCTCTAAAATTCCCTCCTCCGGCAAACTCTCTACCGGCATTTCCTCCTCTGGCATCTGCTCCTCTGAAGAGCCTGCTGTGGCCTGGGAAGCATCGTGGGTGGTTTTCATGCCTTCTTTCAAAAAGTCCTGGGGATAAGCCACATAATCATCGGATTTTATCCCCTTTTCAATTTTATACTGCATCATTTCCTCATCATAAGCGCCAAGAACCACAGTACGCTTCTCTAAAGTTCCGTTTTTGGCTTCCACCCATATATATGGCTTTTTATCTGCATCTGCAATAAAGGCTGCATTCAGCCATATACCCTTTTCTCTGTCCTGGAGCCCTGTATCCCGCTCTATGTACACATGCTGTCCCAGAAGCAGTCCCTGAGAGGAATCCAGCTCCACATAAAATGGATATGAGGTGGAAGTGGTCTGGGCCGCATCCTGGGCAGATGTTCCGTACATCATATTGCTGTTATTATTGTTGGGATTCTTGGTATCCACAGCCGTATAGGTCCCTGTCCAAACCTGCTCCTCCTGGATTCTGGAGCGGATAATAGCTTTCTCTCCAGCCATGATTTCACTGACATTCTGTTCGTTTACCAAACCCTTCACACGATACTCTCCGGTAGCCAGAATCGTCATAAAGGCCTGAGAAGAGCCGTACATATCCATACTGCTCTGTCCCTCTGTATTGTTGACAGATTTCACTACGCCCTTCATTTCACTATTCACCGTAGAATTTTCAATCTGTCCCTTCAGCCGGTTCATCTCCACTTCCTTGGCTTTTCTCTCATATTCGCTTTTTTTCAGGTCCATCTGGGCCGACTGGATTTGGGTGGTGTAGGACAGCTGTTCCTCCTCCCCGGCATTCTTCCTTTCTTTTTCCAGCTGAGCTATCTGCGTCTTTAAATTGGCCATATCATTGTCCGCCCGCTCCAAATCCAGCTGAGCCTGCTGCAAATCTGTTTCCAGGGTGGCAGTGTCGTAGCTAAACAATTTTGTCCCCACATCCACCTCGTCTCCTGCTTTCACAAAAATCTCCTTTACTGTCCTCTCGGAGTCCTTTTGAATATCCAGGGTTTTCTGGGATTCCACCACCCCCGCCAGGCGCTGTATGCCAGCCATGTCGTTCATAGAAGACACACTGCTGACATAGGCCAGCTCCTGGGCTTCCTTTCCCTTGTTTCCCTTTATTAAAAATATACCTGTCCCCAGTCCAATTACACAAACTGCCGCACAGGCGCCCACAATAATTTTTTTCTTTTTGTTCATATTCGCCTCTTTTCCCCTTTCTATTATTCGCTCCGTTTTTGCTGAGGTAGCATATTTGCATTTTTATAGTATATCAGAAAATTTTTAAAGAATTTCTTAGAATTTGTTAATTTTCTTATAATTTTTTCTATGTTCTTTTCGGATATATAATAAGTCGAATTATGTCGAAATATGTCGTAAAATATCTATAAATTACGAAATATGATTTTCTTTGTCGAAAGTAATGTCGTTTTGTTGGTTCTGAGGTATGCTGGATAGCAGCCTGAGAAAGGAGTGTTTCTATGAAGAAAATCGAAACGTTAATTCATCGGCTGGGTATCTGCTCCGTCTATCACGGGTATCACTATCTTTCTTATGCTCTAGAATTAGTGCTTCATGACGAGGAATATCTTCTTTATATAACAAAACGGCTATATCCTGACATCGCTAAACATTTCCATACTACCAGCGCCAAGGTTGAGCGCTCTATCCGTACTGCCATAACTATTTGCTGGAATGAGGGAAACAGAAATCTTTTGATTAAAATTGCAGGCTATCCCCTGACAAGAAAACCAACTGCCGGGGAATTTATCTCTATCCTGTCTTTTTATCTGAGACTAAAGGAATAGTCTCCCTGTATAAACAGAGGACAGCAAAATCACCGTGCATTCTCGCTGAAAATATACTTTAGTTGCAACTTCTCCCCATCTCTGTTAAACTAGGGGCATACTAAAATGGTGGATATTTGGAGAAGCATTATGAACAGAAGAAAAAAAACAATCCTTCTGAGCCTTATCCTGTGTATGTCCTGTTTTCTGTTATATGGCTGTTCCAAAGAAAAAAGCGCAGTAAAAGAAGCCGTATATCAGGAACTGGAGCAGTTGAAAAGCTCAGATACCCAGACTATTGTAAACTGTATTGATACCCAGAATCTGCTTCCGTCTTCCCAGGATTATCAGGAAATAGGCGGGGACATGGCAGAAATTTTTACTCTTTTTTATAAGGATTTATCCTACAAAGTGAAGAAAATTGACATCCAGGATGAAACCCATGCCCAGGCCAAAGCAGAGCTGCAGCTTATAGACGCCCATGCTTTGGCCAAGGACTATTCTCTGACCGTGCTGAAAAAACATATTCAGCTGCAGGCAGCCCCTGAAAGCAGCGAATTTTCTTTGCAGGATTCCTGTGAACTTCTAAAGGACCTGATGAAAAACAACAGCTATGCCTTAAAGGAAGAAACCCTTCTTCTGTCACTGGAAAAAAAAGAAGAGGAGTGGCAGGTAATTCACACCCCAGAGCTTGACAGTCTTTTGACAGGTAACTTTGCTCTGCATCTTACAGACTCCCGGCTTCTTTCCCCTTCGGAAATCGTAGCTGCACATCTGGATACCATCCGGGATTTTGATGAGGACCAATTAAAAGTTTACCTGTCCCTGAATCAGTTGGGAGAGGAAGACAGCGATTACGGAGAGGCTCTGGCCTCCTCAATTGCCGCACAAGTCCATCAATCCTTTGATTATGAAATCCTGGACGAAGATATTCAGGGTTCTCAGGCAGCAGTAAAGATTCTTGCCACCTCTGTTGATTTCGAAAGTATTCTGGAAAACTACAAGGAACAAATTTCCCAGTGGCTGAAAGAAAGCACTTCACAATCTCTGTCCGGAGGTGCCCAGGGCCGCCGGGAAAAGGAGCAGGAACTGCTGCTGTCCTGCATCCGAAATAATCAAAAAACCGTTACAAAAGAAGTATCCATAGAGCTGGAAAACGACGGTGTAAACTGGAAAATACAGATGGATACAGCTTTAGCTACTGCAGTATTAGGTGATATTACCGCTGCCATCAGCTCTGCTTCCTGAAGTTTTCGGCCAACATAAATACCCTCCATGTACAGAGGTTTTTACCTGATATACATGAAGGGTATTTTATTGAAAATCTTTTTGTTCTTTAAAACAGGGGACTTGGTCTTCTTTATTCTCCCTGGTCTTCTATTTTCTCCTGGGCTACAATGGCAATTCCCAGCTCTTCCAACTGTTTTTCATCCACCACATCCGGTGCCTCTGACATGAGACAGGAAGCGTCTTTCACCTTGGGGAAGGCAATTACGTCACGGATAGAATCTTCTTTTGCCATCAGCATGACCAGACGGTCCAGGCCGTAAGCCAGTCCTGCATGAGGGGGCACACCATATTTAAACGCATCCAGAAGAAATCCAAAACGGTTATAAGCTTCTTCCTTTGTAAAGCCAAGCACCTCAAACATCTTTTCCTGAACGTCATTTTGGAAAATACGGACAGAGCCTCCGCCAATTTCATTTCCATTTAAGACAATATCATAGGCTTTTGCACGGACACGGCCCGGCTGGGAATCCAGATACTGCAAATCCTCCTCCATTGGCATGGTGAAAGGATGGTGCATAGCGACAAATCTGTCCTCCTCTTCAGAGTACTCCAGCAGCGGGAATTCTGTAATCCATACAAAACGGAATTCGTTTTTATCCAAAAGCTCCATCTGTTTTGCCAGCTCCAGACGCAGAGCGCCTAATACATCCCATACCAGTTTTGTCTTATCCGCAGCAAAAAGAAGTAAATCCCCATTCTCACCTTTCATGGCCTGGATAAGAGCAGTCATCTCTTCCTCTTTCATAAACTTTGCAAAGGAAGATTTCACTCCCCCATCCTGTCCGATGGCAATATAAGCCAGTCCTTTGGCACCGTATCCTCTGGCAAATTCCACCAGCTTATCAATTTTCTTTCTGGGCATGGCACCCTGCCCCTTGGCATTGATACCTCTTACACTGCCCCCGTTTTCCAGGGCGCCCTTAAATACTGCAAACTCACAGTCCTTCACTACCTCAGAAACATCTGTAAGCTCCATGCCAAAACGCAAATCCGGTTTATCGGAACCAAATCTGTCCATGGCCTCCTGCCAGGTCATTCTCTGGATAGGCAGGCTTACCTCTACTCCCAGTACCTCTTTAAAGAGAAAGGCCAACATTCTTTCGTTTACATCAATTACGTCATCCACATCAACAAAGGACAGCTCCATATCTATCTGGGTAAACTCCGGCTGACGGTCTGCACGCAAATCTTCGTCCCTGTAGCATCTGGCCAGTTGGAAATACCGGTCATATCCGGAACACATCAAAAGCTGCTTGAAAATCTGAGGAGACTGGGGCAGCGCATAAAAGCTTCCGGGATGAACCCGGCTGGGCACCAGATAATCCCTTGCCCCCTCCGGGGTACTTTTAATCAGGGTAGGAGTCTCAATTTCCAGAAATCCTTCCTTAGCCAGGAACTGGCGCACCAACGTGGAAACATTGGAACGCAGTATCATATTTTTCTGTAAATCCGGCCTTCTCAAATCCAGATACCTGTATTTCAGCCGCACCTCTTCCCTGGTCTTGCTGTTCTCCTCAATGGGGAAGGGAGGTGTCTCGGCCTCGGACAGAATACGGAGCTGGGTTGCCCGCACTTCTATCTCTCCTGTAGCCAGATTCTGATTTACCGCACCGGAACGGGCCTCCACACGGCCTGTCACTGCAATAACAAACTCACTTCTCAGCTTTCCTGCTTTCTCAAATCCTTCCTGGTCTATATCGCTGTTTTCAAATATAACCTGCATAATACCAGAGCGGTCTCTTAAATCCACAAAGACGATGCCGCCCTTATTTCTGCTTTTCTGCACCCATCCCATAAGGGTTACATTGCTTCCTATGTCTGCCTTTGTCACTTCCGTACATCTGTGGCTTCTCTTCAGCCCCTTCATTGATTCTGCCATGACATAAACTCTCCTTTTTAGTCGTTGTACACTTCTTCTATAATGGAATAGCCCTCATTGGTAAGCTGTTCCTTCTGGAATTTCTTGTTTTTCTTAGCGTATACAATATTCACGCTCTGGCCTTCCTGTCTCTCACTTGCCGCCTTTTTCATAACCTCCAAAAGCTTTTCTCCGGACAGCTTTTTATCCAGAAGATATGCCTTTTTCTCTTTGGTTCCAGGCACCTTAAAGCCCTTCTCCATCAGCAGCATAACGATACGCTCAAAACCAATGGAAAAGCCAGTGGCCGGAGTAGGTGTTCCCGTGAATTTGCCAATCATCTCATCATAACGTCCGCCGCCGCCTACGCTTCCGGCAAAACCGTCAATAGAGATTTCAAAAATAGGCCCTGTATAATAAGACATGCCACGCACCAAAGTGGGGTCGAATACCAGGTCAAAGTTAGCAGTCTTCGCTTCCATTACACTTTCGATGATAGTAACCAAATCATCGGCTACCTTAGGCTCCAGGAAGCCTTCCAGCTGCTCTTTACAATATTTTACGCCTTCTACACCGGATCCCATAGCCTGGAACAAGCCCAGATATTTGTCCACGCCTTCTTTATCAAAGCCGGACTCTATAAGCTCCTGGGCCACGCCCTCCATGCCGATTTTATCCATCTTATCCAGAATAATAAACACCTGGGTAAAGGATTCTTCCGGGAAGCCGCTGTAAGCAGCCATGGCTTTTAAGATTCTTCTGTCATTGATACGGATGGTAAATTTATCAAAATCCAGTTTGCCCACCAGGGTAGAGGTAGCCAGGATAACGTCAATCTCAGCCAGGAAAGTAGGGTCTCCCAGAATATCAATATCACACTGCATAAACTGACGGA
>CABSEJ010000109.1 GCA_902476765.1 uncultured Blautia sp. | reverse complement strand
TTTTATGCGAATTTGTCGAGTACAGCTTTGAGACCTTAGGCTCAAAGCGACGCAGGCTGAGCCATAAAATGTATAAATATTCTTAAACTCACTTAAAACGGCAGCCCCTCTTTTTCAATTCTGGGGTTACTGCTTTGATTTACGATATTCCAAAGGTGTCATACCTGCATATTTTTTGAAAAGCTTGCTGAAATATCCGGAGTCCTGAATCCCCACTTTCCAGCATATTTCCTGGATACTGTCTCTTGTATGTTCCAAAAGCTCCTTGGCCCTCTCCAACCGGTATTGCTGCAGGTAATTATAAAGATTGTCCCCTGTCTCCTTCTTAAACAGATGGGATACATAACTGCGGTTCATGTGTACATAGACAGCCAGCTCTTCCAATGAAATATTTTCCCTGTAATTAGCTTCAATATATTCCATAATTTTCTGCACTGCATCGCTGTAAACCTGTTTCTTACCTGCAAAAGACCGGAGCAGGCTGTTCATCTGCTGGGAAAATTCTTCCTCCAAAAGACCCACATTTGCACTTTCTCCCAAAATCAGCAAATTATCTGCGGAAATCTCCTGTCTCTGTTCCCCTTCCAGATAATTCCAGTATATATTCAAAACAAAATTCAGTATGGTCTTTCTCAACAAACCTACTTCCGGCATGGCACTTCGTACAAATTGGAAAATCTGCCGGATTCTCTCCTCTATCTCCTCCTGCCCTGCAGTTCCTATCATATTTTGCAATTCATCAAACATATTTTTCAATCTGAACGATATATTTTCCTGCTGCCTGCATGTTTTATCATAGGACAGACCCTCCCTGTGAAAATAAAATCTCTGGTACAGGGATACTGCCTCTGCCTCCTGGTACATTCTGCACAGGTCCTCTCCTTTTTCTCCTGCCGTGCTGCCGCTGACCCATAAATCCTTATAACCGAAAGACCGCAGACCTTTGTACAGCTTTTCCGCCAGAACAGAAGGGCTGTTTTCCCCCTGTTCTGAAATTACCAGAATCCTTTTGCTTCCCTGGGGCACAAAGTAGAAGTTCAGCTTCTCTTCCTGAAAGAAAAAAGCAGTAATTTCCTCCATCTGTTCCATATGAGGCATTTCTCTGCTAATCTCTAAAAGCGTAAGCACAAAGGGACTCTTTATCTGGCTGAATGTATTCCAGTACCGAACCAGCCTGTCCGGCGCAGCTCCTTTAGAAGAAAGCTCCTGACGCAGCATATCCTCCATCTGTTCCGAAGAAGACTCCTCCTTTTTATCTCCGGGATTTCTCAGATATTCTCTTGCAGTCCCCAGACATTTTTCCAGCTCCTCCCTTGTAATCTCTGATTTTAAAAGGAACTCCTTCACTCCCAGTTTGAAACACTCTCTGGCATAGGAAAAATCATCATATGCACTGAGAATTATGGTATAAGGAATAGGCTGGTGTTCTCCCAAAGCTTTCAGCAGTTCCATACCATCCATAACCGGCATCCGTATATCGGTAAACAGAACATCCACCTTTTCTTTCAGACACCAATCCAGCACCTGCTTTCCATTGGAGTATATCCCTGTCACATGATAACGGGGAGACAGTTCTTCTATATTCTTTTTCATCCATTTTAAAATAATCTGTTCGTCATCTGCTATTACAATATTCAAGACCTGTCCCCTCCCATATCAATCACCGGAAGCTTCATGGTAAAGGTAACTCCCCCTGCCGGATTAACTGCCGCCTCCAGCCCATATTCCTGGCCAAAATTCCGCAGAATTCTCATCTGGATATTGGACAGTCCGATACCGTTAAACTGCTCCCTGTTTTTTTCCATCTGTTGGTTTTTAATGGATGCATTGACCTTCTCCAGGTCAACACCTACTCCGTCGTCCTCCACCTGGATTATAACCGCCCCCTGAAACATATAGGCCCTTACAGATATGTGTCCCATATCCTCCTTCATGTTAAAGCCATGGGAAATACTGTTCTCCACCAGAGGCTGAACCACATTTTTCAGGATTCCCAGATTCTCCACCCCGGAAGCCACGGTAATATTCCACTGGAATTTTCCCGGATACCGCAGCTGCATAAGCTGCAGATATTCTTCTGTCATAGAAATCTCTTCCTTTATGGAAATGATTCTTCCGGAATGGGCAAAGGACTTTCTCAGAAGTTTAGAAAAGGCCAGGATAGCCTTGTCCGCCTCCTGATATTCCTCCATCTGTATCATAAAACGAATAGTTACCAAAGTATTGTAAAAAAAGTGAGGATTTATCTGAGCCTGTAAAGCCTGGATTTCCAGAACATGCTTTTCCTCCTCTTCTTTCTCCAGCTGTTTCATCAGATTTTCAATATGGTCCAGCATATGATTAAAATTTTCGCAAATCCCATGAAACTCTGTCTCATAATTTCCGTGAATCCTTGTTTTCAGATTTCCGTTGGAAACCTCCAGAATATTTTTATTCAGTCGTTTCATCCTTCTGGAAATAAAATTACAATTATAAAAAACAATAGACACTAAAACAACCATTACCGCCAGTCCCAGCAGCAAAATAAAAACCGTATATAAAGACCAGTTCCCCTGATAGGGCATATAGGTAATCAGCTTCCATCCCGTATCATCTATACTGGCAAATCGAATGTGGCAGTATTCTTTATTTACATTTCCCAGAAAAAATCCCTTATTATGTTCGGAAATTTGCTGATAATAGGAATTATTCACCACATCTGTCCCGTAAAGGCTTGCATCCGAAGAAAAAATAATCTTTCTGTACTGGTCAATTACCATGGTGTTTTCGTTATTTTCAGACTCATTCAATATATCACTTCCCCAAATATCCTGGGAAACAGCTACAATCATAAGACCCACCCATCTGCCGCTGTTCAGATTCCGCAGGTTCTGTACGGCAAACAAAGTGTCTTCCTGGAATAAGTCCTGGAGAACCTGACTTCTGTATTTTGGCAGGAAATAAATGGAATCTGTATTTTCCTCCGCCTCCTTATACCATTCCTCCTGAAACAAGTCTTCCACACTTAAAGCATTGGCCGGAAAGCCCAAAGAGGACTGGAAATAATTGGTTCCGTTATTGCATAAAATCATCAATTGATACTGCCGGTCCGGAAACATTTCCGTCAGCTCCAGCATTTTCCTCTGTATCTGCTGCTGAGCGTCAATATAATCATAATCTGACAGAGCTTCCTTTTTTGAAATAATCCGGTTTATCTCTGAATCCAGACACAGCGTATTGGCTATTTTCACAATCTCTGTATTTCGGTTGGAAATATTGCTGCATTTCTCTTCGATTAAATCCAATTTACTATAGTTCAACTTATAATTACTGTCCCGAAAAGCATACATCAGCAAAATGCAGAACAAAATGAAAAGGGGAAAAACAAGTATCAAATCCAAAAAAATTACTTTCTTTTTTATGCTGTTAAAATATTTGTTCATATCCCCCATCCTCTCTTTTTGCATACTGCAGGTATCTATGCTCCCCTTCCCCTGTTTCTGTCTCCAAAGCCGCTGTGATTACAGACACACCTCCCTGCCCTTGTCCAGAGAGGGTATCAAACTCTATTGAGACTATCATAACAGAATTTTTTAAACATTGCAAAACACAACCTTTATGTCTTCTCTGCTCAATGCAAGCATGTCCGCTTGGCTCGTTGCTAGCAGGAATAGATTTTTGTTCCTTCTAAAAACAGCGGCATACGAAACCAATAGTCCGTATGCCGCTGTTTTTAAAATGTCAGCAAAATATCATTTAATTTTTATTTGATAGCACCTTCTACCATACCATTCATAATCTGCTTCTGTGCAATCAGGAAGATAACAATCATCGGAATGATAGCCAGCAGAGCTGCTGACAGAATCAAATCCCACTGCTTTACATAGGAACCTACGAAAGCCTGTACTGCAACAGGCAGAGTCTTTACTTTACCGTTCTGACCCAGCATCAGAGATGGCAGCAGGTAGTCGTTCCATATCCACATACCATTCAAAATGGTAACTGTAGTAATAACCGGCTTCAGCAGAGGGAAGATAATCCGGAAGAAAATTCCTTCTGGAGTACAACCGTCAATATTGGCAGCTTCTTCCAGCTCATATGGAATATTCTTGATAAAACCAGTAAGGATAAACACGGTCATAGCGCCACCAAATCCACAGTAAGCAAATACAATACCGGGTATGGACTGCAGCATAGAAATTCCAATAAACTCTCCTACATCACGGAAAGTAGAAATCAAAGGCAGCATAACTACCTGGAAAGGAATAATCATAGATGCAATGAATACCATGTAAATGGCCGTAGACCATTTTGTCTTGTTACGGCAGATAACCCAGGCTGTCATACTTCCGAATAATGCCAGAAGCACCAGAGAAATCACAGTAATAATCAGTGAAGTTCCGAAGGCATACCAGAAGTTAAAGTTTGAGTTATTAATAACGTTGGACAAGTTGGTAATCCACTGGGAGAAACCAGCTCCTACAAAGGAGATTGGATTTGCTACAATATCATTGGCATTCTTGAAGGAGTTCATCAATACCAGATAGAAAGGAAACAGCGTGTAGACTGCAACAATAAGCGCAACTACTGTAATAACGATAGAAATTACATTTTTCTTCTTCATTACATTTCAACCTCCTTCTTATTTGATACACGTACCTGCACCAGTGATACTATTGCAAGAATGATAAAGAAGAACACAGCCTTTGCCTGACCCATAGCATAATTATCCTTGGATATGGCTGTATTATAAATATTCAGCGCAAGCATCTGGGTACCGTTTGTCAGGTAGTTTCCCATAAAGTCTGCCACAGACCCTGAACCGTTTGTCAAAGCCATGTTTACATCGAATTGCTTAAATGCAGATGTAAGGGTCAGGAATGTACAGATTGTAATGGTAGAGGCAATCATAGGAATCTTAATCTTAAATAAAGTTTCAATCCTATTTGCACCGTCAATCTGCGAAGCTTCCAATACATCTTTTGGCACCTGAGTAAGACCGGTAATATAAATCAGCATAATATAACCTGCATACTGCCAGATATATACTACGATAATTCCTGCAAAGGCCGTACTTGTTTTAGACAGAATGGACACCTGGTTTCCTGAAATCTGCTTTGTAAGCTCTGTCAGAACGTTATTGAATACGAACTGCCAGATATAACCCAGAACGATACCTCCAATCAGGTTTGGCAGGAAATAAGAGGCTCTGAAAAATCCCAGGCCTTTCAGGTTTGAAGTACAAAGAAGGGCCAGAAGGAATCCCACAACATTTACCAGAATCATATTGAATACCACAAAAAGAATGGTAATCAGAATTGACCAAATAAAGCTTGGTTCGCTGAACATTGTGGTATAATTTTTAAGACCTATAAAATCATTAAACCGAATACCATTCCAGTCTGTAAGGGAATAAAAAATACCTAAAACTAAGGGAATAATTACGGTTACCGCAAAAGTAAATAACAGCGGGAACAAAAATAATACATTAATAATTTTTCTATGATTTTTAATCGTAGGATATAAATAAGCTCCTATGATAATGCCCACAGCTCCGGCAATAAGCATAGTTCCACGGAAAGATAAGTTACTGCCTGTAAAATCCAGAATCAGCGCTCCCACCAAAAGAGCGATACCGGCAACCAGAAGAATCAGGGATAAGCCCTTCCTGCCTGCAGTGCTTTGCGTACTCATGCACTACTCCTCCTTTCGCATATCAAGATATAGAAAAAACGGGCAGCGGATGAAAACCGCCACCCGTTTTTCCCTTACCTGGTAAAAATTAATGTTTTATACATCAGCCTGCATAAGCGCTCTGAAGTACCTGCTCCATTGTAGATACGAATCCGTCTACATCCAGGTTTCCTGCTGCGAAATCGCCGAATACCTGTCCGGTGTAGTTCTGAGCAAGACCTTCAATCATGTACAGCCAGTGCCATGCAGAAGTTTTTCCTGATGCCTGCCAATCTGCAAGTGACTGTGCAAATGGGTCATTTGCTACATATTCACAGGATTTAAACGGGCTGATAAATCCGGCTTCTTCAACCAGAATCTGCTGAGCAGTAGACTCTGAACACCACTGAATAAAGTCAAGAGCTGCGTCTACATTTTCGCTTTCGCTGTAGATAGACCACCAGGATGGAGAGTTTGTAAGGATTGTATCAATTCCTTCTTCAAAAGCGTAAGGAACCATACCAACTTCAAAACTTCCGGCAGCTTCATAAGCTTCTGCGTCTGTGGAAGTCATGGTAGCTCCAATCCAGGAACCCTGAGTAACGAAAGCATATTTGCCAGAAGCAAAGTTCAAAATCTGCTGGTCATATGTACCGGATACCAACAGAGATGGGTCTGAATACTCATTGAAAAGCTGAACCATCTCAGCAAAAGCAGTCATACGGTCTGCATCAATCTGTCCGCCGTCATTGAGCATATCAATGTAGGTTGTGTCATCACGGTCAAGACCTGCATCCAGGTAGTTTGCGAAAAGGTGGTTACCTGTGGACCAGTACAGAGAAGCAACCTCTGCACAGTAACCAACTACTGCGGTAAGACCTAATTCATCTTTCTTAGCATCCAGTGTTTCAAAAGCTTCTCTCATAGAATCCGGACCTGTAATGGAAGCAGGGTCGATTCCGGCTTTTTCCAGAATGTCTGCATTGTAGCTCAGTCCGACAGCTTCTACTGTGTATGGGAAGCCGATGGTGCCGTACTCTTCATCTACATAAGCCTGGTCTGTATCAGCAACCCAATCCTGGTCGCTCATATCTACCAGCATGCCTTCCCAGTTCTCAAAATCTGGAATTGCGCCGTTTACAAAGATATCCGGCATATTGCCGCCCTGGTAGTAGCCTTTCAGAGTACCCTGAATATCAACGCCGCCTCCCATGGACTCAATTTCTACTTTTACACCGGTTTCTTCTTCGTATACAGAAGCCAGCTTCTTTAACTGCTCGTCTACCTCAATTTTTCCGTTTACCAGACGAAGAGTTCCGCTGGAAGAACCGGAATCTCCTGAGCTTCCAGAATCACCGCTTCCGCTGTCTGAGCCGCCTCCTCCGCATGCTCCCAGAGAAAGTACCATTGTTCCTGTCAGTAAGAGTGCTAACATTTTTTTCATAATCTTTGCCCTTCCTTTCTTTTATTATGATGCTGGTATAGTATGTAATAAATATTATACAGCATATTGAACGTTTTTCAATAGTTTCTCTGGTTTTTTTACTATTTTTACGTCAATATGCACATCATTTTCATTTACTATAAATTTTAAGTTATAAAATCGACCAAATAGATGCTTCCCAAGGTCTCATTTTAGTGTTTTTAGACAATTTCGTTTCACCATAGTTTCCGAGAAGCAATTCTTCTTTCTCCCAGGTTACAGTATCTGGGATTTCGAAATCCGCTTCTTGTGCAGACAGGTTACACAATACCAAAAGCTTCTGTCCTTCATACTCTCTGGTATAAGCAAAGACCTGGGTGTGTTCCGGAGCTAAAAGCTGGTAATGGCCGTATACAATCAAGTCTGACCATTCACTGCATCTGCGGAGCCAAATCAATTTCCGGTAATAGTGAAATACCGAATCTGAATCCGCCAGCTCTTTTTCGGCATTGATTTCCTTATAATTGGGATTCACCATAATCCATGGTGTCCCTTCTGTAAAACCGGCATTTTTTTCATCGCTCCACTGCATAGGAGTCCTTGCATTATCTCTGCTCTTATAAGCGATACATTCCAGCAGCTCTTCCGGCTGACGCAGTCCTGCTTCTGTCAATTCATGGTAAGCGTTAATACTTTCCAGGTCTCTGTAATTTTCAATAGAGCCGAAGGGGCAGTTGGTCATTCCCAGCTCCTCACCTTGATAAACATAAGGCGTTCCCTGCATCATATGCAAAACCGTGGCAATACACTTGGCAGACAAAGGAGAATTATCTCCAAGCCTGGACACCATACGAGGCTGGTCGTGGTTATTGAAATATAAAGAATTCCACGCCACATCTTCCAGCTCATTTTCCCATTTGGAAAGATTTTCCTTTAAATCCGGCAGGAAAATCGGCTTCTTGCACCACTTATCCATAGGACCGGCATCTAAAGAAGTATGTTCAAACTGGAATGCCATGTTTAATTCTGTATTATCACTGTTGGCATATTTCTTTGCTTCTTCAATGGTCACTCCTGCACATTCTCCTACAGTCATCACATCATACTTAGAAAGAACCCTGCGATTCATCTCCTGAAGGTATTCGTGAACATGAGGTCCATTGCAGGTTCCGTACATACAGTTTCCGTAAAGCCCTCCGTCTGTAGAAACATCCGGAAGTCCTTCCTTCTTAGAAATCATGGAAATAACATCCATACGGAATCCGTCGATTCCTTTCTGACACCACCAATCCATCATTTCAAATACAGCATCCCGTACCTTAGGGTTTTCCCAGTTCAAATCCGGCTGCTTTTTAGAAAAGCAGTGGAGATAATACATTTGGGTTTTATCGTCCCATTCCCAGGCCGAACCTGAAAAAGCGCTTCCCCAGTTATTTGGCTCATGGCCGTCTACCGGCTCTCTCCAAATATAGAAATCTCTTTTCTCGTTTTCCCTGGAAGAACGACTCTCAATAAACCAGGGATGTTCGTCTGAGGTATGGTTTACCACTAAATCCATTACAATCCTGATGCCATACTCATGAGCCTCTTTCAGAAGCTGGTCGAAATCTTCCATGGTTCCAAACTCTGGCATAATATCCTGATAATCTGCAATATCATACCCGTTATCATCATTGGGAGATTTATAAACCGGGCTCATCCAGATAACATTGATCCCTAGCTCCTTCAAATAGCCTAACTTTGACCGGATTCCTTTTAAATCTCCAATTCCGTCTCCATTACTGTCGCAAAAGGAACGAGGATAAATCTGATAGACAACACTTTCTTTCCACCATGCTTTTTTCATGGATTCTTCCTCCTATTTGTGTGGTTTAGCACTAAATCTATTGTAATTCTATACCAGTTTTCGTCATACGTCAACATATATTATGTTTTTTATGTTTTGGACAGTTTTTTTCATTAGTTTTTTGTGCATTTTTACTATTTTAATTTAACTCAAAAGCATTGATTTTCAATTTTTAATTGGATATAATAATTTTATACTATAGTTCTTTCATTTATAAACTATATTCAACACTTTATAAACTTGTTTTTTTCTATAACAGGTTCGTTTATTATATCTCTTAAATTTGTGGAAAATATTTACAGAGAGTTGGTGAAGAGATGAGTGAAGTTCGTTTAAAAGATATTGCGGAAAAAGCCGGGGTAAGTATTATGACGGTTTCTAATGTAATAAACGGAAAAAATAACCGGGTATCCGCCCAGACCATTCGCAAAATCAATGCGTTAATTGATGAATGCGGATATGTTCCCAATTTGAGTGCCCGTTCCCTGACCAATAAGGTTTCCAATATCATTGGTATCATTATTTCCCCTCATGACAATGAGTATATGGATGTCAATCACCTGGAGAATCCTTATATCAGCACCATGGTGGGAACCATTGAAATGGAGCTGCGCCGGGAAGGTTATTTTACCATGGTACGTTCCATCTCACGGAAAGAAGATATTACTATGCTGTTTCGGAACTGGAACGTGGACGGGGTTATTTTTCTGTACCCGGATAAGGAAGAGTACCTGCGGCCTTTTATCCATTCTTCCAAATGTCCTGTAGCCATATTTGACAGTGATTTGGATATTCCCGGGCTAATCGATGTTTCTTCTGACGATACCCAGGGTCTGTATCTGTCTACTAAATATATGATAAACCACGGCCACACTCACATTGCCTTTGTGGCAGATTACAGAGATAACCCTTTGCTGACCAGAAGGTTTGAGGGATACCGCACCGCACTGGAGGAAAGTCAGATTCCATTCCGGCCGGAATACGTTTACTACTATCCCCCCACCTATGAAGGAGGGCTGGAAGCCGGAAAAAAAATCGCAGCTTCCAGAAATGAAATATCGGCTGCAGTAACTACTGCTGACATCTGCGCTATTGGAGTCATGGAAGGAGCAAAGCTGGGAGGTTACCGGATTCCCGTAGACTTGTCTATTATTGGTTATGATAATCTGCAGCTCTGTCAGTACACCACCCCTAAGCTGACTTCCATCTCCCAGGACATTCCCAGTAAGGCTCTGAAATGTACCCGTATGCTATTGGAAAAAATACGCACCGGTCATCTCTCCTCTCCCTCCGGAATTGTCATGGGTGTGGATATTGTGGAACGACAGTCTGTAATTTCACTGTTTTAAAAAAGAAGGGGCTGTGGCATTAAACATATATGGAGAATATTTATACATTTTATGCGAATTTGTCGAGTACAGCTTTGAGACCTTAGGCTCAAAGCGACGCAGACTGAGCAATAAAATGTATAAATATTCGCAAATTCCGTTTAATGCGGCAGCCCCTGAAAATTCAAACCGGAAGCCCGACTCTGCAGACTCCCATTTTGGATTCTGTCTCTCCCGGATTTTCTATTCTTACTTTATCTTCCCAGCCAAAGAGCAGAGCGAGTTGATTTTCCTGCACAGTTTTTTCCTGAACAACTGCCTGCCCCTCTTTTACATAAACAGCAAGAAAATTTTCTCCCGGCTGGGGACAGATTTCTCTTTCCTCTCCAGGTTCCAGACAAAGAGCTTCCATCTTTCCCCGGGCCTTGTTCTTTAACATCAGATTAAAGTCTACCACCTGTCCAAAACTGGTAGTCGGCACTCCTCCGTCAAATTCATCCACCTCATAGGGCTCTAAAGATACCTTTTCTTCCTGGCCGTGAATCATGTCCAAATGTCCCTGAAAAATCATAAGATACCTTTTCACTCCCGGCAGGCTGGTAAAATCCGATTTCTCAGTCTCTACTGTGGCGCTGCTGATTCGCACCATGAAGTCTCCTCCTTTATAGCTTCCCTCTTCCGGGTAGAGATACAATTCCGTGGTATCCCCGCCGGACCACTGAGAAACCTTAAAATCTTCCTGTTTTCTGATAATGATTTCCTGCTTCATATCGCTGTCCTCCTACAATATATTCATCCCTCATAAAACTGAATCACCTTCCCTAAGTATTTCTTTAGAATTAGGTTTTCGCTGCGGTATATTTCATGCTTTGCCGGCACCCGCACAAGCTTTCCTTTCGGCAGGCGCCTCACAAATTTCTCTTGCGGACCGGG
>CABSEJ010000108.1 GCA_902476765.1 uncultured Blautia sp. | reverse complement strand
CTTTTATTATGCCTTAAAAGCGAAAAAATAGTTTGTTATAGTGTGCCTGATAATACATAGATATATTTTAATATAAGATTAAATAAACAAAAGAGAGACTGTTGTCCTTGATAGTGCAGAGTAATATCAGGGACGGCAGTCTTTTCCGTAACCGGAATTTTCTGCCTTGCCGGATACAGCGCAGAAGACCGGAGCATGAGAGAAACAGAAGAAAGGAGACGGGTCAATGTATCACATCTATGTTGTGGAAGACCATCCAGGAGAGCGAAGGGAATTAGCAATGCTTTTACAGAATGCCTTATACCAGGTAACTGCTCCGGAAACCTTTGAACAAATTCGGGAGGAGATAAAAAAACTGCAGCCGGATTTGGTGCTGATGGACATTGAACTGCCAGGAACTGATGGCCTGAGGCTTTGCCGGGAAATACGGCTGGACTCCCAAATTCCCGTTATTTTCCTTACAGGAAGAGACAATCCCATGGATGAGCTTTCCGGCCTTTTGACGGGTGGGGACGATTATATTACCAAGCCTTATCTGCCTCCGGTCTTACTGGCTAGAATAGGGGCTGTGCTGAAGCGTAGTCAGGGGCTTAGGCGGGAGAGCAGCTGTCAAAAGGCAGGGAATGTAACTCTGAATCTTTTAAATAGTACCATATCCAACGGGGCACATTTCGTTTCTCTTACTGGTACGGAGCTGCGGATGTTGTGGAAACTAATGGAGAACAGGGGCAGCATTGTATCCAGGCAGGAGCTTTTGGACGATTTGTGGGATAATCATATTTATATTGATAATAACACCCTTAGTGTAAACATGGCCAGAATCCGGGAAAAGCTAAGGGAAAATAAAATAGAACTGGAGATTCAGACCAGAAGAGGACAGGGGTATATGATATGACATGGAAAAGCTATGGGAAAGACAAAATGCAGATACTTTTGTTTCAGGCCTTTTGTGCTATTTTTTCTTTTCTTTATTTTTATGCCGCAGGGGTGGAACTCGCCGTGCTGCTTCTTTTTTACATAGCCTGGGCTGTTGTTCTGGCCATATATTTTTTGAGAGATTACCGGGCAAGAAAAAATTATTTTGATAAAATTGCCGCCACTTTGGAAGGATTAGATAAACCTTATCTCATGGCTCAGCTTATGCCTGATTCCTGGCGGCTTGAGGATGGATTGTACCGGGAAATCCTGAGAGTGTCCAATAAATCTGCTGTAGATGAAGTACACCATTTGGAACGGGAGCAAAAGGAATACCGGGAATTTATGGAAAATTGGATTCATGAAGTAAAACTGCCGATTACGGCCATACAGCTTATCTGCCATAATCATAAAACCCCGGAAACCAGAAGAATCCAGGAGGAAACTGAAATTTTGTACCAGGATGTGGAGCGAGCTCTGTTTTACGCCAGGTCAGACCAGGTATACCAGGATTATATGATTCGTCCCATAAATCTTAGGGAAACCGTATATCAGGCTATTGATAGGAACCGTGTTTGTCTTCAGAGAAATCAGATGGAGCTGCAAATAGAAATTCCTGACAGAATGCAGGTTTACTGTGATGATAAATGGCTTATATTTTTACTGGGCCAGGTCTTTTTCAATGCCGTAAAGTATAAAAAGGAAGAGTATGGACCGGGAAAAATCCAAATTCATGCCCAGAGAATGGGTACTCAAACCTGTTTGAAAATCCGGGATAAGGGAATGGGAATACCAGACCAGGAGATAGACCGGATTTTTGAGAAGGGCTTTACGGGAAGCAACGGCAGGAGAAGGCAGTATTCCACGGGAATGGGCTTGTATCTCTGTAAAAAGCTGTGCAGGAAGCTGGGGATTTCCATAGAGGCAGAATCACGGGAAGGAGAGTATACGGAGATTCTCCTGTATTTTCCTGACGACAGCAGTTTTTTTGCAAGAAAAAATTGAGTAAGCTTTCAAATCTGTAAGATTTTATATAAGCAGGATTCTCCTAAGAAGGGAGTAATCCTGCTATACTTTACCGTAAAAATAGCCCTTAGTGTACCGGCATGTCAATTAGCCGGATGATAAACCTGTCAGCATAACGGCCCTTCTTAGAGCAGTCTGCATGGATGGGGCAAAAGCTTATTCGGCGGTAAAAACTGCCTGGCAGGACAGGGGCGGAAAGGACAGAATATGAAGCAGGATTTACAGGATGCAGGAAAAAAAGAATTGGTTTTGGTGGAGGATATTGAGAAATATTATGGTACAAAGGAGAATCTGACAAAAGCAGTGAACCGGATTTCTTTTGCGGTGAACCGGGGAGAATTTATGGGAATCATGGGCGCCAGCGGTTCTGGAAAAACTACCCTTTTGAATCTTCTGGCCACAGTTGATAATGTAAGCTCAGGACATATTTACTATGGCAGCCAAGATATTACTGCTTTGAAGGAGGAGGAAAAAGCAGATTTCAGAAAGGAAAATCTGGGTTTTGTATTTCAGGATTTTAATCTGCTGGACACCCTGACTTTGGGCGAGAACATTTCTTTGGCCATGGCCCTGACGAAAAAAAGCGGAAGAGAAATAAAAAAACGCACCCAAGATATAATGAGGAGTCTGGGAATAGAGGAATTAAAGGACAAATTTCCTTACCAGGTATCTGGTGGACAGAGGCAGAGATGTGCCTGCGCCAGGGCTTTGATAAATAATCCCCAGCTAATTTTTGCCGATGAGCCTACCGGAGCCCTGGATTCCCATTCCTCCAGAGTGCTTCTGGAAACCTTTACTCAAATGAACCAGGAAATGGGGGCCACGGTATTTATGGTGACTCACGATGCCTTCTCGGCCAGTTATTGCAGCCGGATTTTATTTTTAAAGGACGGAGAAATTTTTCAGGAGCTAAGAAAAGGCCGCAGAACGAGAAAAGAGTTTTTAAATCAGATACTGGATGTGCTTTCTCTTACGGGAGGTGAGGCAAATGCTGAATAAATTAGCCCTGCGAAACGCCAGACGTTCCTTCCGGGAGTATTTTTTGTATTTTTTCACTATGATATTGATTACAGCATTGATGTTTTCGTTTCACTCTATGATTTATTCCAAGGCCATATTGACCCTGGCAGCGGACGGAGGAATGTTTGGGGTTATGATAGCCCTGGCCAGTGTGTTTATTGTATTTATTGTGCTGTGGCTGATTCATTACATGGTAAATTTTATGGCTAAGAGGCGCAGCCGGGAATTTGCTCTGTATATGCTTCTGGGATTCCATAAAAAACAAATTTCCCGGCTGTTTTTAAAGGAAAATATGGTATTGGGAGCCCTGGCTTTTCTGGCGGGCCTTATTCCCGGAATTTTTCTCCAACAGGTTTTAACGGCAGCAGTTTACGGAGTGCTGGAGGCGTCTTATAAAATCCGGCCGGAATTTAATCTCAAAACCCTGTTTTTAACAGCAGCCGTTTACGGAGGAGCATATGTGCTGGCACTGCTTCGGAATAACCGCAGGCTGAAAAAACGAAATATCCGGGAAATACTGGAGCAGGAAAGAGGAAATGAAAGGCAGGGAGCAGGGAATAGGACCTGGCCTAAATGGCTGTTTCTGGCTGCTTTGGGATACCTTATTTTCTTTAGTGTACAGATGTACCGGGGCGGTATTCATTATAATACTGTACTGCTATGGATTTTAGGGCTTATAGTGTCTGCTTATGTGCTGTTTTTCGGGCTGTCTGCTTTTTTGGTATCCTACATCAGAAAAGGACCGGAAAGCCTATGGCGCCGGGGAAACCTCTTTGTGTTTCGGCAGTTGGCCGGGAAGATACGCACCATGGGATTTACTATGAGTACCCTGATGATTTTGTTTACAGCGGCCCTGGTAGGTTGTTGCTGTGCTTTTATGCTCAGCCGCTTCCAGGAGACCCAGGGAGAGGAAAAATGGCCGTTTGATGTGGCCTGTTATAATCCCGACCCGGAATATAACTTTGACCGGGAAAGAGAAAGGATAAAGGCGGAAGAAATCTTTGAACAGGAGCTGGCGTACCAGATATATGAAAACCATACTAAATGCTGGAGTGCTTATCTGGATGAACATATAGCCCCGGATAATTATTTTGCCTGGGATACCTATATAAGAGAAAGCGATTATAACCAGCTCCGTTCCATGCTGGGGTATGAGCCGGTTTCGCTGGGGACAGGGGAATATCTGGTGCAGATAAAGGCCAGGCTGAAGTCTGTGGCAGAGCTTCTTGGAAAGAAAAATCTGGTCATTGGAAATACAGAGTATACATGCAAAGGAATCTATACAGAGGCTTTTGAGCAAAGCGGCCATAACGGTGCAGATTTTCTACTGGTAATACCGGATGAAGCAGCGGATTTCATGAAGCCTTATTACTCTTTGTATATGGCAGTGACAAAACATGATTTGACTCAGGAGGAGGGTGAGAAGCTGAGAACGGCTCTTCTGAAAATCAATAACGTTTCCACTGGGGAGAAAATGTATGATGACTGGGAGGCCTGGGAAGAGAAGGATAGCCGGGGCCTGGGAAGCGACACCATGGTAGTTTCCAATAGCTTTGTTTTCGTGAAATCCATAGACACCTATGAAATGCGGTTTATGCTGTCTATTTTTATGTTTCCCCTGTTCTACATAGGACTTGTATTTCTCTGCGTGGCTATGACTGTTCTGGGAGTGCAGCAGCTTTGTGACACGGAAAAATACCGGCGCAATTTCTCTATCCTGAGAAAACTGGGTATGAGAAAGGAGGAGACAGACGGACTCCTTTTGCGGCAGCTTGTTTTTTATTATCTCTGTCCTTTTGGGGCGGCATTAGTATTCGGAGGCATTCTCTCCGGCTATGTCAGCATGAATTTCAGTCTCTATTCCGGGGTTACAGACCCGGTTTGGTCGTACTTTGGAATTTCCTTACTTTTGTTCCTCCTAGTCTATGGAATATACTTTGCCATGACTTATTTGGAATTAAAGAGAAGTTTGTAGAAAAAATGTTGTGATACTTCCGGAAAAGGTCTATAATGATACCCGTATTATGAAGAGGCAGAGAATGGTCTCAGATAGGAGTAAATATGGACTACAGAGAAGCAAGAGTATATTTGGAGGAGTTGTCCAAATACGGAAGTGTACTTGGCTTGGAAAGTATGAAGGAGCTGTTGAGACGGCTGGGCAATCCCCAGGATGAGTTAAGGTTCCTTCATATTTCCGGAACGAACGGGAAAGGTTCTGTGCTGGCCTACCTTTCCACGGTTTTGTCCGAGGCCGGCTACCGTACGGGACGTTATATTTCCCCCACTCTTTTTTCCTACCGGGAGCGTATCCAGGTGGACGGAGAAAGGATTGAAAAAGAAGCCCTGGCCCGCCATGTGACAGCCATTGCAGAGGCCATAAGGGGTATGGAGGCAGAGCATAAGGGAAGCCCTACCGTGTTTGAGGTGGAGACAGCCCTGGGTTTTCTTTACTTTAAAGAAAAGGGCTGTGACATTGTGGTACTGGAAACCGGACTTGGAGGAGCTTTGGATGCAACAAATGTGATTCAGACACCGGTTCTGGAGGTGATTGCGTCCATCAGCATGGACCATATGGACGTGCTGGGAGACACTCTGGAAAAAATAGCCCTTCAAAAGGCGGGAATCATAAAACCAGGCACATCGGTGGTTTCAGCAGCCCAGGAGCCGGAGGCTGCCCAGGTTTTGGCAGACGTCTGTGAGGAAAAGGGTTGTAAGCTGTATGTAACAGAGCCGGAAAAAATCAGTGAGGTCAGATATGGCTGCGGGAAGCAGAGCTTTTCCTATAAGCAATGGGAAAATATGGAGATTTCTCTTGCGGGAAGTTTTCAGATTTTCAATGCCTGTCTGGCTCTGGAGGCTATAGATGCCTTGAAAAGAGAAGGCTGGGAAATCACAGAGCAGCAGGTGCGGGAAGGTATGGCCAAGGCCCAGTGGAAAGGCCGTTTTACTCTAATCAGCCAGAAGCCCGCCATTGTTTTAGATGGAGCCCATAACCCGGCGGCAGCCAGGGAGCTGCGCCATTCTCTGGAATTATATTTCCCCGGAAAGAAGCTGCATTATATTTTCGGTGTATTCCGGGATAAGGACTATAGGCAGGTTATCGCCCTTACGGCGCCTTTGGCAGAGCATATTATTACCATACAGACTCCGGGAAATCCCAGGGCTCTGCCGGCCAAAGAGCTGATGGAGGCAGTGAAACAGGTAAATCCTTCCGTAGAGGCAGCAGACAGCATAGGAGATGCTGTGGAAAAAAGCCTGAAAAACGCAGGAGAAGAAGATGCAGTGATTATTTTCGGTTCTCTGTCCTTTTTAGGAGAGGCACTGAAGGAAGTAACCAACAGGGGGAAATACAATGGATAAAGAAAAAATCAAAGAGGGCGTAAGACTGATACTGGAAGGTATCGGAGAAGACATACATAGAGAAGGGCTTTTGGAAACACCGGACAGAATTGCAAGAATGTATGAGGAATTGGCAGCCGGGTACACAGACAGTGCAGCAGAACACCTGAGAAAGCGATTTCATGTAGACAGCAATGATATGGTAATTGAAAAGGATATTCCTTTTTATTCTTTCTGCGAACATCATATGCTTCCCTTTTACGGGACTGCAGCAGTGGCTTATATTCCCAATAAAGAAGTGGTGGGACTGAGCAAAATCGCCAGGACCCTGGAGGTATATGCCAAACGGTTCCAGCTTCAGGAGCGTCTTACCAGTCAGGTGGCGGATATTTTTATGGAGGAGCTGAAGCCCCAGGGCGTTATGGTACTGATTCAGGCAGAGCATATGTGCATGACCATGAGAGGTATTAAAAAACCTGGAACAAAAACTGTTACAGCGGCTGTCCGTGGAGTATTTCAGGAGGATATAAAGCTTCAGGAAAGCTTTTACCGGATGCTGGAGAGGAGGTAATCCATGGAACGAGTGAACCGGATTTGCAGCCATCCTCTTTGGCAGGAAAGCCTGGATAAGATAGAGGTTTTGGAAAAAGAACGGATTTTTTGCGGACATAATATGGCTCATTTTATGGATGTGGCCAGAATCGCCTATATTGAAAATTTGGAGAGAGGCCTGGGCATATCCAAGGAGACCATATACGGAGCGGCTCTTCTCCATGATATAGGACGGCATCTGCAATATTTAGAGGGGATTCCTCATGAAAAGGGAAGCGCTGCACTTGCAGAAGGAATTTTAGAGGATTGCGGCTTCCAGGGCCAGGAAAAGGAAGAAATATTAGGGGCCATCCGCATGCACAGAGACGCTGAGACAAAGGGAAGGGATGATTTGGCAGGACTTTTATACCGGGCGGATAAACAGTCCAGAGCCTGTTTTGTCTGCAGGGTTTCCGAAGAATGTAACTGGGATATACTGAAGAAAAATTTAACTATAAGGGTTTAAAAAACAGGAGGATATGGGCAGAATGGAAATAGGCGGAAAGATATTTGACCTGGAAAAAGGCTGTTATGTTATGGGAATTTTAAATGTAACCCCGGATTCCTTTTCTGACGGAGGAAAATGGAACAGCCTGGAAAAGGCCAAAAAACATGCGGAAGAGATGATTGCAGAAGGGGCTGCAATTATCGACATTGGCGGGGAGTCTACCCGGCCGGGACATACACAGATTTCGGAGGAAGAAGAGACAGAGCGGGTAGTCCCTGTTATTGAAATGGTGAAAAAAGAATTCGACATTCCTGTATCTATAGATACCTATAAAAGCTCTGTGGCAGAGGCAGCCCTTCGTGCAGGTGCTGATTTGGTAAACGATATTTGGGGACTGAAATACGATGAAAACCTGGCAAAACTTATTGCAGAGTATAAAGTCCCCTGCTGTCTTATGCATAACAAAGAAAAGGCAGACTATCAGAACTTTATGGAAGAGCTTTGTCAGGACTTGCAGGAATCTCTGGAAATAGCCCAAAAAGCCGGAATCCCAAAAGATAAAATTATTCTGGACCCGGGCGTGGGATTCGGAAAGACATACCAGCAGAATCTGGCAGTCCTTCACCGTATGGAGGAGCTGCAGAAATTAGGATACCCTATCCTGCTTGGAACCTCCAGAAAATCGGTTATCGGCCAGACTCTGGATTTACCGGCGGATGACAGAGTGGAGGGAACTTTGGTGACTACGGTTTTCGGTGTACTGAAAAAAGCAGCTTTTATCCGGGTTCATGATGTAAAGGAAAATCTTCGTGCCATCCGTATGACACAGGCTATTTTAAATGAGAGTGAGAAGTAACCATGGAGAAAAAATATGATGAAATACAGATTCAGGAATTAGAAATCTATGCCCATCACGGGGTCTTTCCTGAAGAGACGAAGTTAGGACAGCGTTTCCTGGTGTCTTTGGTTTTATATACCAGCACAAGGAAGGCCGGCCGGGCAGATGATTTAGAATTATCCATAGATTATGGGGAAGTAAGCCACTTTGTCACAGAATACTTTCAGTCCCATACTTACCGGCTGCTGGAAGCTGCTGCTGAAAATCTGGCCAGAGAGTTGTTGCTCCGATATAGTCTTCTGGAAGGACTTATCCTGGAAATTCAAAAGCCATGGGCCCCTGTAGGACTTCCCCTGAAAACCGTATCCGTGAAAATCACCAGATTTTGGCATACAGCATACCTGGGGTTAGGTTCTAATCTGGGAGACAAAAAGGCATATCTTGAGCAGGGAATACAGGCTCTGAGAGAAGACAGGGACTGTAGGGTTCTGCAGGTTTCCTCCTTTCTGGAAACAGAACCTTACGGCGGGGTGGAGCAGGATAGGTTTCTAAATGCCTGCCTTTCACTGAAAACCCTTCTGCGTCCGGAGGAGCTTTTGGAGCTTCTTCATAAAATCGAGCAGCAGGCTCACAGGGAAAGACTCATCCACTGGGGGCCCAGAACCCTTGATTTAGATATTTTGCTGTATGATGATTGGGTAATCCAGCAGCAGGATTTGCAAATCCCTCATCCGGATATGCAGAACAGGGATTTTGTTTTAAAACCTTTATGTGAGATTGCACCGGCCAAGATACATCCTCTGCTTGGAAAAAGCATATGGAAATTAAAGGAGGAGCTTACTTGAAATATACCAGCAGGAAGATTGGAATTCTCTCAGATACCCACAACCTTCTTCGGCCGGAGGTAATGGAGTTGTTGAAGGATTGTGACGGGATTATCCACGGCGGGGACATCAGTTCCCCAAAAATCCTGGAGGAGCTGCAGGCTCTGGACTGTCCCCTTTATGTTGTGCGGGGAAATAATGATAAAGACTGGGCCGGGGAGCTGCCCCAGGAGCTGTATTTTTCCTTATATGGGCTGGAATTTTATATGGTGCATAATAAAAAGCATGTACCCCGGGAGATAAAAGGTGTGGACGTGATTCTTTACGGCCACTCTCATAAGTACCAGGAGGAAACCAGAGATGGGGTTCTTTATTTGAATCCCGGAAGCTGCGGTCCAAGAAGATTCCACCAGCCTATTACCATGGCTCTGCTGCATATCCAGGAGGAGAGCAGGCAGTTCAGGGTAGAGAAAATTGATATTTTGCCTGAGATAAAGGCGGATAAGTATCCCAAAATCCAGGAAAAGGATATGGAAAAGCTTATCCGGGGAATTGAAAAAGAACAGAAGAAAGGGACCACCATCGCTGCTATGGCCAAAAAATTTCAGGTGAGCCGGGACTTTATAGAACAGGTCTGCCGGATTTTTGTTACTCATCCTGGTGTGACAGCCAGAGGCGTTATGGACAAAATGGAGGTAAATAAAGTTGTGACAAAGGCTGGAAAGGAGTAGACTATGGGATGTTTGGGTAATCTGCTTTGGTTTATATTGGGAGGATGTATCAGCGGCCTTAGCTGGTGTCTGGCAGGCTGCCTGTGGTGCATTACCATTGTAGGAATTCCGGTGGGGCTTCAGTGCTTTAAGTTTGCATCTTTAAGCTTTTTCCCATTCGGAAAGGAAATTCGCTACGGAGGAGGAGCCGGGTCTTTGATACTGAACATTTTCTGGCTTATCTTCTCAGGGCTTCCCCTGGCGCTGGAATCTGCGGTGATAGGTGGGGTTCTATGCATTACGATTGTAGGGATTCCTTTTGGGCTCCAGCATTTTAAGATAGCCAAGCTGGCCCTGCTTCCTTTTGGAGCAGAGGTAGTGTAGCAGTTTTGTCTGCTGCCATACTCATCCCATGCTTACGCTGCCAATTGGCTGCCAGATGGAGCTGGATAGTGAGAGACAGAAGGTAACTCTGCTGGAGCGGCCCTTATTGTAAGAACAAGGCAACTAAGGACAATGGCTGGAACAATGGCAGAATTTTTATATTTGCATTTTCTAAAATTCTATGGTATGATAGCCCCGTAATATGAGAAAGACACTTCTTTGCCGCCGGGTAAAGAGCTAAGCGTCAGATTTTCTATCGATAGGCCTTTGAAGATAGAAATCTGGCGTTCTTTTTTTCTTTACCTTTGGCAGCGCAGTTTGCGGTTAAGTCTGAGAGCCGGAAGGTACGTCACAGGCAGAGAAAGCGGAAAGCATTCTAAAAGAAGTGGAAAAAACAAAAATACAGGAGATTATCACATGAAAACAGAAGTTAAGCTGAATACTTCTTACGGGAAGAAATTTGCCCGTTATGCTTTTTTAAGCGTACTGGGAACCCTGGGGGTTTCCTGTTATATCCTGGCGGATACCTTTTTCGTAGCCAAAGGACTGGGGACCAGCGGACTGGCAGCTTTGAATATTGCCATCCCTGTGTATAATTTTATCCATGGTATAGGACTGATGCTGGGAATGGGAGGCGGCACCAGGTTTTCTATTTGTAAAAGCGGAGGCGGCAAGGATAGAATTGATAAAATTTTTACCAATACAGTATATGCAGGATTGTTTTTTGGCATATTATTTGCAGCTGTCGGCCTGTTGTTTTCCGGCTGGCTGGCCCAGCTGCTGGGAGCAGATGCAGAAATCCTGGATATGACTAAAACTTATCTGAAATGGCTGATGTTGTTTGCCCCGGCTTTTATTATGAATGATATACTGCTGTGCTTTGTTCGGAATGACGACCAGCCCTTTCTTTCAACCGTAGCCATGCTGGTGGGAAGCTTTTCCAATATTATTTTAGACTATATTTTTATTTTTCCCTTGGATATGGGGATTTTCGGAGCAGTTTTTGCCACAGGGCTGTCCCCCATTATCAGTATACTTCTGATGTCACCCCATTGGATGAAAAAGCGTAACAGCTTCCATCTTGTAAAGACTGCTTTGGAGCCGGAGATTGTGGGTCAGGATATTTCCCTGGGCTTCCCTTCTCTGATTGCCCAGCTTGCCTCCGGGGTTGCTATGATTATATTTAATATGCTGATACTGGGATTAGAGGGAAATGTAGGTGTAGCAGCCTACGGAGTGATTGCCAATATTTCTTTGGTGGTAGTAGCTATTTATACAGGTATTGCCCAGGGAGCCCAGCCCCTTATCAGTGATTCCTACGGTGCAGGCCACAAGCAGGAGATACAATTAGGGCTGCGGTACGCCCTGGGCTCTATGGCTGTTCTGTCAGCAGTATTGTATTTGATTATTTTTGTGTTTTCAGATTCTATTACAACTATTTTTAACAGTGAAAGGGACGTACAGATGCAGGCCCTTTCTGTAACAGGGCTGAAGCTGTATTTTATCTCTAACCTG
>CABSEJ010000107.1 GCA_902476765.1 uncultured Blautia sp. | reverse complement strand
ACACCGTGCGGAGCAATCCGGTATCAATGGGGGCAAAATACCTTTTGGCCCCAACATCTTTTAAATCAGAAATCTCATAGAACAGCAGATTATTTTAACAACCCATCCTTAGGACTCTCCTATAGAAGAAAAACCAGATAAGAAAACCGAAATGCTCCATCTTCTTATCTGGCCATGTTAATCTCTTTTTTATCTTATTCTTCTGTTACCGCACTGATTTCTACAGAAGACACGCTGTCTCCGTCCAGTCCGATAGTCATCTCTGTGTCCCCTTCTTCATACACCAGCTTCGAGGATGATTCCTCCGCCGGGTCTCCATAGGCTTCTGTCACTTCTTCTTTGGAGCTTCCAATGCTGATGCCTTCCTCTGTCTCCACTGTATCATCCATAAATACCACAGAAAGTACATAATCCTTATCGTCTACAGGATAAGTATTCAGCTTAAAACCAGGATAGGTGTACACCTTATCCAGACCTTCAAAGGCACAGCTCTCAGATTCAAAGTAGTCATCCGCATCTCCCAGAGCATCCACTACTTCAGAAGCGTCCTCATTCATCTCAATAGTGGTGGAACCGCTGGTAAAGGTAAATCCCTCTCCTGAACCACCGGAAGCATTGCTGCTTTGGGAAGAACCGCTGTCCCCGGAACCTCCGCAGGCTGCCAGGCTCAGTCCCATTGCCGCTACTGCTGCTGCCATTACTAATTTCTTATTTCTCATCTCTTTATTCCTCCTGTTTTTCTCTAAACTACATCAATAACTGACGATTTCTCCGTATTCTTCCAGCTCCTTATACTGAGCTTCTTTCATATCCTGGTAAAACCGGATTTTCTCCTGGTACACCTGAGCATATTCCGGGTCCTCTCTGTGGTCCTCTAAATCATAGTTCTCTTTCAGATATGCCCCGAAATATTTTGACAGCTTCTCTGCTCCGTCCAGATTCAGATGAAGTCCTGCGTCATAGGTGTCTGTATTGTAATCAATTCCTATGTCATCCGCCAGCTTTTCATAATTAAAGTAATCCAGCCCGTACGTCTGGGCGTAATCTACAATCTGCTCATCCCATTCCTCATACCAGTGGGGATAAAGGCTGGGGGATTTTACCAGCACCAGCTCCACGCCCTTTTCCTCACACAGCTTGCGCATCATATCCAGATATTTCATAGCATTGCTACCCAGAGTGTAATCCGCCAGAATATCCGGTTCCGGAAAACCATCCACAGGTCTTACATCCACACGCATGTAATAGCCATTGTGAGAAATCTTATCCTTGTGAAACATATACTCCACATCTTCCCAGGACAAATCTGACCACCGGGAATGATAACGAAGAATAGGGAACAGATAATCCAGCAGGTTTTCTTCCTCTGTCATGGAAGCTTCTATGGCTCCCAGCTTAGAACCGGAAAGCTTCATACCGTCAATGGTCATCCGGTTATAAGCCTCACTCTGAGGCTCGTCGTACTTCAGAGCCAGCACATTAAATACCGCCACCTTAGGCGTTTCATACCGCAGGGTATCCTCCAGCATATAGTAAGACTGCCACACAAGCTGCTGGGCACTTCCTCTGATGTAGCTGGTAATTCCGTAATCCCGGTACAGCTCAATGGGTGAAAAATTTTCGTAAACCTCACAGTCTCCCACAAATATTACATCATGGTCCGTGGTTTCCTGATAATATTCTTCCGTCAGGGCTCCTTCCACAATATCGGACATATACTTTGGCATCAGCAGCTTTTGCAGGAAAAAGAGTATCACAAGCATAACCGCCAGAAACAGAGCCACAGGAGTAATCCATTTTGGAAATTTCTTTGCTTTCATGTAAGTCCTTCCTCCTAAAACTGATTGTAAATAAACTGGCTCTGGTCATAGCCAATACCGTAAGCTCCAAACACAAGCACCGCCAGCAGCAGAGCGCCGAAGGACACATACTTCCAGGCTGCCGGGGCCTTGTAAATCAAATCCCGGACACTGCCCTTTTTCTCTTCTGTCAGACTTACTGCCACCATGATTATCAGACATACAAACAGCAAAAGATAATCCGCCCCGGTTAATCCCAGCCCTAAAAAGGCTTCCCCATTGAGAGCCCTGATGTCAAAGTGGGTGAACATATTGACATACATCTTAAAGGTAAGAGGCACGTCTCTATAGCAGTCAAAGGTACGGATAGCGCTCATCAGCAGAACAGTACGGATAATTTCAAAGGCGCCGTACCAGGCTTTGTCTTTCACATGGAACCGACTGTGGAATTTGCGGTAAAGAGGCTCCAGCTCCTGAGAAATCATAATCACCACAAAGTTCATAAGTCCCCATACAATAAAATTCCAGCTGGCCCCGTGCCAGATACCGGTGGTAAACCACACCACAAAGGAAGACAGGTATACGGGAACTCTTTTTCCTATTACATCCCCAAATTTATTCCTGGAAAATTTGGACAGCTTCAGCATAGGCTTACACACAGAAATCGGATAGAAAATATAATCCGTAAACCAGGTACCCATGGTAATATGCCATCTGTTCCAGTATTCCTTAATATTCTTAGACAGATAGGGACGCCTGAAGTTTTCTGCCACCGTGATTCCCATGGTCTGGGCAATACCTATGGTAATATCAATGCCTCCTGTAAAGTCCGCATACAGCTCAAAAGCATAGAACATCATGCCCACAAAAACAAAGCCGCCCTGGTATACATCCGGGTTGTGGATGATTTCATTGACCGCTACTAAAATCCGGTCTGCCACAATCATTTTCTTAAAGTATCCCCAAAGAATCCTGTACAGACCGTAGGACACCACTTTGGTGTCGAAAGCGTGCTGCTCAAACAGGGATTTGGACAAATCGTTAAACCTGCTGATAGGCCCCTGTACAAGCTGGGGGAAAAAGGAAACAAACAGTGCCAGCTTAAACAAATTTTTCTCTGGCTTGCTGGTTCCCCTGTACACATCAATGATATATCCCATGGTCTGGAAGGTATAAAAAGAAATTCCCATGGGTACAATGATATTCACAAAAGAAAGCTCTTTGCTGCTGTGAAAAGCCTGAAGGATTCCGTTAATGTTGGCAATGGTGAAATTCGTATATTTCAAAACAGCCAGGATTCCCAGATTAAAAAACAGACAGACCAGCAGCCACTTCCACTGCCTTCCCTTCATCCGGGCCTTATAGGCTTTTTTCTCTTCTCTGGTAATGCTTCCTTTATGTTCCTTTAGGTAAACCTCCTGCTGCCTATGTAAATCGTCCAGCTTCCGGCTCACCAAATAGGTAGACACGGTAGTAACCCCGATAAAAATCAGGTAGGCCGGACTGGCCAAGAAATAAAATACATAGCTGGAAAGCAGCAGAAAAGGCCACTGCCATTTCTTGGGAATAGTGTAATAAAGGATAAACACCAAAGTAATAAATCCAATAAAACTATAAGATGTAAAAAGCATGGAGCCGCCCCTTACTCGTCTTCGTCTTCCAGACGGAGAATCAGGTTATAAAGAGCCTGGGCGGAATTAAAGTTTTCCGGCACAATCTCTTCTGCAGGAATCACCACATCATACTCATCGTTAATCTCAGAAATAATCGTTACAATATCAAAGGAATCAATGATTCTGTCATCCACCAGTGTGGTACAGGTATCAAAGTCTACTTCCGGGTGCAGGTCCTTTAAAATTTCTAATAATGCTTCCATAATTATTTTCTCCTTTTTTCCTCATCGTTGATTTCTTTCAGTTTCACTCTGTCAATTTTTCCATTAGCTGTCAGCGGCATCCGGGGAATCTCATACACTTGATTGGGAATCATATAGCGGGGAAGCTTTTTCTTTAATTCTGTAACCAGAGCTTTCTTCTCCGTCTCTCCCACATAGAACAGTACGATTTTCTCCTTTTCTTTATCATAAATACAGCATGCGCTGTGAATGCCCTCAATCATGTTTACATGAACCTCAATCTCTCCCAGCTCAATACGGTGTCCCATGTGCTTAATCTGGTAATCCTTTCTGGATATAAAGACCAGTTCCCCGTACTGGTTTAATTTTCCAATATCTCCGGTGCGATAAATCAGCTCATGGTAGCTGGAGTTTAAAGGGTTCTGTACAAAGACCTCATTGGTCTTCTCAAAATTATTGTAATAGCCCAAAGTCACGGCGGTTCCTCTGATGCACATTTCTCCCGGCTCTCCCTGGGGCGGCACCTGATTGTTTTCATCTAAAAGCAAAATCTCTGTGTTCTTGAAAGGCCTTCCTATGGGAATAGCGTCTCCCTCCTGAAATTCCCGGTCCACCTCATAATAACAGCTCATACCGGTAGCCTCGGTAGGGCCGTAAAGGTTGATAAACCTGGCCTTTGGAAGGGCCTGCCGCCACAGATTAAACTGCTTGATAGGAAACACTTCACTTCCGAAGGCTACGGTATGCAGATATTCCGGTTTCACCTTATCAAATGTCTTCATGGAAGAAATCATGGTAAGGGCGGAAACCACCCAGCAGACCGTGTTTATCTTATACTCATTTAAAAATTCCACCAGCTTTATGGGGAACATAAACAGGGACTTAGGCACCAGATAAGTGGTGGCACCATACTTTAAGGTGGAAAACAGTTCTTTTAGGCAGGCATCAAAATACAGAGGCGTCTGGTTGGCAAACACAGAATCCTCCGTCACCTGCAGTACCTCTGTCAGGCTCTCCACATAATCAATCACAGACCGGTGGCAGGCTGCCACTCCTTTGGGAACTCCGGTAGAACCGGAGGTAAACACAATGTATACCGGGTCTGTGTCAATGGCCCTGCGCCGCACCTGGGCAAGAGCCTCCTCTCTCACCGGGTGCTGAGAAATTTCCTCATACAGCAGCACCTCCCCGTCAAAATCCGGGAAATCCTTCATCTGTGCTGCAGTAGCCTCATCACAGATAACGGCTCTGGGCTTTAGATTCTGAAAAATCAATTCTGCCCGGAATTTAGGCATTTCCTCATCCATAGGTACATAGAAGCAGCCGCTGTAAACCACACCCCAGAAGGCTGTAATCATATGGGGGTGTTTCTGCATATAAATAACCACCGGCTCTCTGCCATAGCCCTTCTCCAAAAGGCCGGAGCCTATGCTTCTGGCTCCTTGGTATACCTCCCGGAAGGTCATGCCCATGGACTCATTGGCAAAGGCCACTTTATCCGGAAACCTCTGAACAGTTTCCTCCAGATATTCCAATACGTTTCTTAACATATTTCTCCTCCTACTGTATCAGTACGCTAAGTTCTCATATTCCTTACGCAGCTTTCCTTTGCATCGCAAAACAGACCTCTGGGCCAGCACCTCCATGGCATCCAGATAGCCCTCCCTCAGCTGCAGTTCTTTTTTCACCGAAGACAGCTCTGTGCATCCCAGAACAAGAATCTGAGCGCCTCTGGAAAACAGCTCCCGGGAAACCTGCCGGAATTTTTCAACTTCAATTGCCTTCCCTGCCTTTACGTCTTTATATATAATATCCATCACATACTGCTGGCCTGTCTCCCCGGGGATCAAAACCTCCATCCCCATGTCCTCCAGCTGGTTTTGGAAAATCCGGCTCTGTATAGTGCCGTCTGTAGCCAGGATTCCTACTTTTTCTATCTGATTCTTCTGAATTTCCATTCCCGTCTCATAAACAGCATTGATAATCGGTACGGAAATACTCTCCTGCAGCTCTCTGTGAAAATAGTGGGCCGTAATGCAAGGAATACTGATAAAATCCGCTCCTTGTTCACAAAGCTTTCTTCCTATATCAACCATAGGTCCTACAGGACTCTCCCCGGACTGCCCAAGAATATAAGCCGTCCTGTCGGGGATTCCCGGAGCGCTGTAAATAATCATATTTAAATGTTCCTGGTCCGTACCCGCATCTGTCATCTGGGTAACAAGCTCCAGAAATCCGGCTGTGGCCATGGGGCCTAAGCCTCCGATTACTCCAAGGGTCATAACAGCCTCCTTCCTCTTTTCCATGGTTCCCATTTTCCGCCTTCTGTCCCGGACTTCCCGTATTCAGACTTCACATATCTCCACTAAAACAAGGGCATGTGTACCATTATCCAGAAAGGCTGTCTACTCAACGGTAGAGTCTGTGGTAGGTGTAGCGGGGTACAAACTGGTATCAAAAATGTGACTATCATCATGAGCTGCGGAATATTCCAGAATTTCCTCGTCTGTCTTCAGGAAGAATTCTCCCCCACCCTGTCTGGGAGTGGTATCGAAATGATACCATCCGTCTCCCACATCCACCAGACTCCAGTAGTGTCTGGAATGACTGGTATCGCTTTTTTCCACATCTATATTAGGAATTCCCGCCTCTGTCAGCAGAGCCTTGGCTGTGGCAAAGAAAACAAAGCAGTCTCCCTCTCCCTCTGTAAAGCCCTGGTGGGCACCATTGGTCCAGCTGTCTTTGTCTGAGGTACTGACATAGCCGATATTATCCCTGCACCAATCATAAATAGCCCTGGCTTTTTCTTTCAGAGTCATATCTTCAGTGGTTATCTCCTCCAGCACTGCGTCGGCTTCCTCATAGACCTCCTCCACCTCCACATAATCCTCCGGTTTTTCCTTCATCGTAATGGTGGTCTCTGCTTCCGCTGTGTTTCCCGCCCGGTCTGTGGCTGTGTAAAGTACATCATAAGTACCTTCTTTCTCAGTATCTACAGCGCTGTTATCCACCTGCAGTTCCACCTCTCTGTCACAGTTATCGGTTACTGTAATTTCCGCTTTATAGGAAACAGGTTCTCCGATAAATCCGGTGAGAGGTGCCACTCCGTCTATAACCGGTGCCTCAGTATCATTGATAACCTTAATTTCACTTTCTACCTGTGACTGGTTGCCTCCCTCGTCCGTTAAGACTACCATCACAGAAACAGTGCCTTTCTTAGACAGATTTGGCTGCTCCTGAAAACTGCATGTTACTTCTGTAGCATCCTCTATATCCGTCACCAGCTCGCTGGCTTCCACCTCTGCATCTACATCAACAGTCAGCGGGTCAGCTTTTGCTTTGGGCGCCTTGGTGTCTTCCACAATCAGCGTAGTGGTTCTTTCTTTTCCTTTGGCTTTCAGCACAATTTTCTGCTCTCCCACATGACTGGTGTCTACCTCTGCTACATCGGTAACAAATTCAGCCTCCACATCTTTTTTCAGGAAATTTTCCACCTTCAGATTCTTAGTTCCAGCCTCCACAGTTACCTTTTTCAGCACCGGATTGGAAAAGAATAACTTATATATGCCAAAGAAAAAGACCATAAAAATGAGCATTACACCTGCCGCTTTCACAAGTAATGCTCTTCTTTGCTTCCGGGCCAATTCCTCTCTGCGTCTTTTCGCCTCCCTTTTGCGCTTTCGTTCCAGATACTCCTCGTACTCTCTCTGGCTCTCTTCCTCTATTTCCAAAAGCTGGTCTAACTCATTATTTCTCCTGGATGAGGTTCTCGCCTGAGTAGTTCTGTACACATTGGTCCCGGCATAAGTACCGGTACGGGCCCTTCGACGCCTGGTTTCTGCCCCGGCAGAATCAGGAGCCGCTGCTCTGGTATGGGATTGGCTGCTATATTTCTTTTTTCTATGGATTTCACTGCTTTGGTTTTTCCCGCCATAGGCGGCAGCTCTGCTTCCTTCTTCCTGACCCTCTGCAGTTCTTCTTGCCTGCCTCCGGCCATTTTTCCTCTCCTGGTATCCGTCCATTTTCTTTTACCTTTATTTTTTCTTCATAATTTCGTCATAATTCGACATATTTTGTTTATCTTTAATATTATCCTTATAGGTTGGGTTTGTCAAATAAAAATCCCCTATTTTCATAGATTTTTATCATATAAATCCAGCCTCAAAGCAGAGGCTCACAAAATGTTTGCCAATCAATGAAGCTATACTTCAAAGTGGGAGGCAAGCTCACTTACAGAAATATGTAACTACAGAACAGACAAAGCAGCCTGGACATGGATGATGTCTGACTAAAAACAGGCCTGTCCGTATCCTTCTATGGTTACGAACAGGCCCGGGGCTTTTCTTTTTTCTTTCACAGAGCTTTTTCTTTCTTACAGAGGTTTTGTTTCCCGCCCTTGCTCTATGTATTTCAATTGATTTAAAGCATTGGCCCAGGAGCCGCAGCTTTTCTGCAGCCTTACTCTTAAATTAACATCTACTTCTTTTTTCTCCGGCAGACGTTTCAGGGATTCCTTCATCCTGTACAATTCCTCCAGGTCTTTTTGGGTTTGGATATCCGGGTTTAAAATCTGGTAATAGCAATCCTCTAAAGTACGGCGATGAGGCTTTTTCTTGCTCTTACTGTCTTCGATTTTTTTTGCCGAAAAAGGGGTTATTCTTGTAACTGGCTCCAACCCTATTTGAAAAAGTACGTTTCGAAAACTTCCGCATCGCTCTATGAGCGGTTTCCGCAGTTCTTCCGGTATTTCACTTTTAAAGGGTGGACGTCCCAGCTTCCGGGCTGTCTGCCGGACAATATCCAGCGCCCGCTGGATTTCAATTTCCGGTTTTTCTATCTGATACACCTGAGCTTTTTCCCGGAAAAAACTTCTGTCAAGTCCTGCATCAGAAATCACTTTATTCCAGTCATTGGTATAAACTTTTAATTGGGCGGAAAGTTCCGGTATTTCCTGGGGATGAGGTATCCTGCATAATTGCTGTGCAGTCCGCCGCAGCTGCTGCAGTAACTCTTCGTACTGTTCTCGCTCTTCCTGAATCTGAGCTAATGTCTTTCCTCTTTTTCCGGCAGCTTTACTCAGCCCGGCACTCTGCAGGGCATAGGGTCATTTACCATACCTTTTTTTGATATAGGAACGCCACACCCAGAAAACTTCTGCCTGGGCCGGAGAGCGGCCTAACTCTTCCGCTCTCTTTTTGAGAATATGTAAAAGGAACTCATTATCCAGGCTTTTGTAAAGCTTTTTCCCCTCTTCTGTTTCCAGAGAAAAATTTTTGTAAATTTCAGAATCTTTATCCCCACTATCTTTTTCCATATCATCCTGGTCAAAATCTATCAGTTCTAACCTGTCTGAAATTTCTTTTTCCGTCAAAATCTTTTCTGTCTTCATCTTTTTGTCTCTCCTTTACTTTTTGCCTGCCGGAATCAGGGATAGGTTCTATACATCTCAACCTGCTGTGCTGTCTTCCCAGCAAATGCGGCTGTGGCAAAAGCCGCAACCGCATTTATATCTTATTTTATTATATGTCCGGAAAAATTTCCTGTAAATAGAACATGTAAGGCTTTACTGACTTATCTTTCCCTGCCCGAGTATTTTTTTCTGGCAGCCAAACCGCCTATAACAGCAGCGCTGACAAGCATCAGGCAAACAAGTGGCAGCGTCTCTGTCTCATCTCCTGTTTTTGCATTGCCGATTATATCTATTCACAATGTAAATGTCAATTTCTTTAATAGTAAAAAAGTCGAGAAATGTCAAAATAATAACAAAAAATTTTCATTATCCTCAAAATATAAACAACCTCGGCGCCAGCAAAACCGCCACCGCCAAGGTTTCTAATACGCTCAGTACAGATACAAGGAAGTATCCTTTCATATCTCGTCATTAGTTGTTATTTTCTATCTCTGCTATCAATTCACGAATTACTTCTACCGGCTCCTCTAAAACCTCTGCAATCTCTTCCGGTGACTGATTTTTTGCCAGTTTTTTCTTGATTATGTCTTTTAGCTGAGCTTTTCTGCCACGCTCCATACCTTCTTTTATTCCTTCTTCTCTGCCTTCTTCTCTTTCGTAATACTTCTCTTCCCATGCCTGCATATACTTCACCCCGATTTCTTCGCTGCTTCTCACCTTACAGACACGGCTGTGGATACGCTGGATTCTCTGGCTGTCTGTCTTCTCTGCCTCTTCATCCGTAGTATGCTCCAGATAATGGAGCAAATCCACCAGCTCCTGGGACACTTCCCCTGAATTGGTTCCTCTGGTATTCAGAAAAATACGGACAGCACCGTCTTCCAGAATACATCCCGGCTCCTCCTGGCATGTAGGAACAAATGTATACTGATACCTTCCATATCCAAAGAGGTCAAAGGGAGTTATCATAATAACGTAAGAATCATTCAATAGGTTATAGCTTGGTATTCCCGGTTCTAAGAGGCTGGTGTCTATCATGGACTGATAATACCTACTTCTTTTGGCCAAATCGTTCCTCTTTTTCTGCTGCATTTCTGTATTATACACCTTGTTTTCTTCATCCATAGCAAAGACATCCATGCGGATAGAACGGCTCAGAGGAGAGACTCTCAGTTCCTTTTCCGTCTCATTCTCTTCCAGAAGGGGAATCTCTCTTTGAAATATGATTTCCAACACATCCCGATGGGTCTGCTTGTCCTCCATGACTTCATCAAAGAGGAAACGGTCTGTAAGGTTTAAATCCTTCAGCGGCACAATATTTAATTTTTTATCCATAACTTCTCCTTTATTTTATCATATCAGCAGTTTTTTTACACTCTAAACTAAAAAATCTAAAGTTAGAAGGGTAAGAAAAAACTCCCCATACACATTCCCCCATTCTTGCCTTTTTTATTTCATCTTGGAATTAACAGGCGAACTGCCTTAGAAAAAATAGAATAATCAAAAACCGATTTTATGGTAAAGAGCATAGCACATAAGAACAGGTTTTTCAAGAGCTTTACAAAAGGGCCCTGAAATAAGATTTACAAAAGGGTACTGAAATATGATAACTATGGAAGGCTTTCAGCCACAGCAGAAAAGCCCGGCTGTCGCCGGGGCCATATCTGCATTCAGGAGCCAGTAGGCACACCACTCACTCCTGCGTTCAAATTTCTGCCTTTATATCTAAAAAACTATTCATAGATACCTTTTGTAAGGGGAATCAGCATCAGCAGTACAATGATTCCAACCAAACCAATTATAATACCCAGAATCATCTTTCCAAAAACCATTGTCAGACACATTCCCACACCTAAAAGCAATGCACCTGCTGCTCCAACAGCAACAGAGGCGATGGTCTTAGCCCTTAGTTTAATCGGCGCTTTACCTTCCATCTTTCTCCAGGCAAAATAATCCGCTGCCAAAATAACCATCCCTAAAACTTCTGAAACTATTCCCTGCCGGAACAGCCCCCATTCGGGAAGAAGGGCCATACACATACCCAGAGCAAAAAATACCCCGCCGATTACACCCAAAATCAATGCCACAAAATTACTTTTCTTCATATCTCTTCATATCCTCCTGCTTATTTTCTGCTCTTATCACTGATTCTGCTGCCGATTTTCCTGCTCTTTTTTCAGCCGTCCCTTCGCTTCCTCAATAGATTCACCATCTTTTGTCAGATATAAGTCCACGAATTTGTCCTCAATTTTGGTGTATCCTCCTACAACCGTGTCACTTATTTTCTGGAATCCATTTGTAACACCTTCCGCAATTTTTTTGTTCATTTTTACGATTTTTGATTTTGCCATCTTGAACCTCCTGTTTTTTCAGTATTCTTGTGTATTTCTATGAACCTATAATAAGAAAGCTTTATTTATAGTTTGTTTGTGGTCTGTTTCAGAATTATTAAAATACTTCCTTATACTGAATTTTCCCATTTTAGTCTTAGAAGGCTTTTCAGACAAAATAAAAGGGGCTGTCGGGAAATAGATAGTCCAAAACAGGGGCAGGTGTGACTCATGCGAGTTACACCTGCCCCTGAAATTTATGTCCCAAAAAGAGAAAAAGATGGCTAAATGTTATGGAGGAATTAGATTTTTCAGGTCTGCTGGCCTGTTACTCGGATAAG
>CABSEJ010000106.1 GCA_902476765.1 uncultured Blautia sp. | reverse complement strand
GGAGAACGCCTTTTTCCCTCAGCTTCTCCTCCGGCAAAATATGCCACATATACCGGAAGCATAGGAAGAAGGCATGGAGAAATAAACGTTATCAGTCCTTCTAAAAAAGTAATTAAGTAAGTCACTAAATCTTTCCTCCTTAATATCTAAACAGACACGTCTGGGAACCCGGATACTGCTTTGCCCACTGGGGCCGCATATATGGCACATTCATAAAGCTTATCTCCGGAAGGTCCCGGTTCAAAGCCTAAAAGCTCGTCCAATTCTTCCTGGTTGTAGGCCCCTATGGCGCAGGTTCCCAGCCCTATAGACTGGCAGGCCATGTAAAGGCTTTGGCACACATGTCCGGCGTCTATGAGAATATACTTAGAAGCCATCCGCCCATAACGCCACTCTGTCCGGTAAGGCAGGGCGCTCCACACAAACATCACAGGCGCCTGGGCCGCAAAGGGCTGCCCTCCCAGTGCCCGGGCTAATTCTTCCTGATAATCCTGCCTGTCTTCCCAAAGCTCCAGCTCATGTTTCTCTGGCAAATAGTGATAGATACCCGGGCGTATACCATCCACTTTTCCCAGAAACAGGTAGGTTTCCAACGGATGCCGGGAGCCTGCCGAGGGCACATTCCGAAAGGTCACCGGGTTTTTATGTCCTGCCATCCGGCGGACACCCTGGGTGGCCCAGAGAAGGTAGGACAATTCTGTGACTGTCAGCTTATCCTCCCTATATTTTCTTCTGCTTTCTCTGCCCATAGTCAGTTCCAGGTAATTCCCTTTTATGGAGAGGGAAGAAAAATCTGCAGGCAATGGTATTCTCTGTTTATTCCGGCCCTCCTTCAGGCATGAGATAGATGGCAGCTTCTGCTGCTGGTCAGTCTCTTCCGCATCTGCATAGCCGGGATGATACCCTTTTAACAGCTCTCTGTTTTTTAGTATTTCATATTTTGTTTTTTCATTCATAGGCCTTTAAACCTCCCTATAAAATGCCAATCCATACCTTATAGTTGTTGTCCTGTTTTAGATTCTTTATTATAACGGCTGAACATATATTTTTCAATCAAAAAGAGCAGAAGAAAACTTTTCTCTGTTTCCTTCTGCTCCCTAATGGCAGTCATTAGACGGTTTTCCGCTAAGGAGGTGAACCTGACGGAATTCTTACGGCTCACCCAATGCCGTCATTTTATAGTAACAGCCCTGGTGTCTCTGGCAATGCTTACATCCGCCAATGCAGGTCATCAAGCTCTCTTTACAGGCAGACAGCCCGGTTCCTTTAATGGCCAGACACAGTTCCCAGGCCTTTTGAATATTATTATCCTCCCCATAAAGCACAAAGGTTCTGGAACCTTCACCGGAATGGATTCCACTGCCTGCAATCACTACAGCTTCTATGCCAAACAAAATCTCAAAGGCTTTAATCTCCGTTATAATAAGGCCAAACAGATTATAAAGGCCGATAGCTGCCCCCATGGAGCAATCTATCCCCTTTCGTCCGCTGTGGGCCTGAGCGCTTCCTAAATCAGGAATCAATTTATTCAAACCTGCCAATATCAGCATAGGCACACCCTGCATATAAGCACTGTGCAGGGCATATCCCCTGCTGCCTCCTCCAAGGGCGGCAAAGGCCAGGGCTGCCCGGCCTGCAGTGTCAATAGCATTGGCCCCCACCACAATCAAATCATCTGCATCCATGGTTTCCATTACTGCCTGTATCTGATTATCTACATTTCTGCTGATGCCGTTTTCAATCAGCAAATTGTGTGGTGCATCGGATACCTGCAGAGCGGTTCGGGTTCCGGTAGCTTCTATTCTTCCCGATATACGCAAAGGTTCAAATCCCAGTTCCTCTGAAAAGGCAGAAACCGTAGTTCCCCCGCACAGCAGTAATTTATGCCCCTCCAGGCATTTTCGTACCTGCTCTGTCTGCTTTGCCGCCTTTGCAATCAATAATTTTCCTTCATTTCCCGTAAGTGTCACCTGTACTCTTCTTGCCATATTTCCACATTCCTTTTACTACATATTCCTTGTTCTGGGGTCTAAATAATCTCTCAGCGCATCGCCAATCAAGTTTACAGATATTACAGTAATGGTGATTGCCAATCCCGGTACAATAGCCAGGTGAGGAGCCGTCCAAATGTAGTTTCTGGCTGCGCTGAGCATGGAGCCCCATTCCGGGGTAGGCGGCTGGGCTCCCAGACCCAGGAAGCTCAGGGTAGCAGCCAGCAGAATGGAAGAGCCAATCCTTAAAGTGGCCTGTATGATAATAGGTCCAATAGAATTTGGCAGTAAATGCCGGAATATAATCCTCATGTCTCCGGCTCCTGAAGAACGCACAGCCTCTACAAAGCAGCTTTCCCTAAGAGACATAAACTGGGCTCTTACCAGCCGGGCAAATACAGGAATAGAGCTTACTCCCACCGCCACCATAGGTGTATAGATGCCTGGTTCCATAACCATCACGATAGCCATAGCCAAAAGCACACTTGGAAAAGACAGAAGAATATTGCACAGCATCATGATTACCTGGTCAGCAATACCTCCATAATAGCCTGCAAAGGCTCCCAGCACCAGGCCTCCCGTCAGGCCTAAAATAACCGAAATAAATCCGGCTGTAAGAGAATAATGGGCGCCGGTAACAATACGGCTGAAAACATCTCTTCCAAAATCATCTGTTCCGAACCAATGCTCTCCCGATGGCGGCAGCAGCTTCATAGCCGTGTCCTGCTCATAAGGAGACTGCACCAGAAAGGGTCCCACAATACTTACAATAATCAGCAAAAGGAGGATACAAAGCCCTACCACTGCGCTGGGATTTCTCAGTAATTTTTTTAATACAGCCATAAATTTTCCCTCCTATTTATTCCTGATGCGGGGGTCTATGAGAGCATAGACAAAGTCTGTAAGAAGGTTAATCATGGTAAAGGTAAAGGCCAAAATCAGAATACCGCCCTGGATAATCTGCAAATCACGGGTATTTAAGGCATCTACAATCATTCTCCCTACACCCGGCCAGGAGAATACGGTTTCCGTTACGACCTGTCCTCCCAGCAGAACCCCGAATTGAAGCCCGATAATCGTCACCACAGGTACCGCAGCGTTTCTCAGAGCATGCATCCAGATTACTTTTTGTCTCCTTACTCCTTTTCCCTTGGCCGTTCTGATGTAGTCCTGGCCCAGCACTTCCAGCATACTTGTTCTGGTAAGTCTGGCAATATTGGCCGCTACTCCCAGCCCCAGGGTAAGGGAAGGCAGGACAAAGCTGCTCCAGCCTTCTCTTCCGTAAAAAGGAAACCAGGGGTGTCTTACAGAAAACTCAATAATCAGCAGAAGGGCCAGCCAAAAGGAGGGCATGGAAACTCCCAAAAAGGCCAGTACCATTGCTATGGTATCCCCTATTTTACCACGGTGAATAGCGGCAAAAATACCTACAGGAACTCCGATAAGAATAGCAATCACCATACTGCACACTGCCAGCTGCAGTGTAGCCGGCAGTGCAGATGCCATCAAAGTCATAACCGGCTGATTGGAACGGTAGGAATAGCCCAGGTCTCCGTGAAGCAGCCCTGCCATATAATTGACATACTGCTCTATCAGAGGCTTATCCAGGTTCATGGCCTGGCGCAGGTTTTCCACATCCTCCGCCGTGGCCTGAGGGCCTGCCAGGGCTTCCGCCGTATCACCTGGTATTGCATGAAGAAGGAGAAATGCACAGGTAGCCGCTCCCACCAAAACAATGCAGGTAAATAAAATCTTCTTTAAAATAAATTTCAGCAAAATATCTCCTCCTGTCTTCCTGTAACTGTCCTACTCTTTTACTACATTTTCCAACAAAATATGTTCGGTAGGCAGCATCTCAATTCCGGAAATATTGCTCCTGTATGTAAGAGCCTGCTTGGGATAATACAAGAAGGTCCAGGCTGCATCATCCATAATAAGCTGCTCTGCATTCTTGTACATTTCCATACGGGTTTCTTCGTCCACCTCTGTCTTTGCCCCCTCTAAAAGCTGGTCCACCTCAGGATTATTGTAAAAGGCCCTGTTGGAATTTGGAGGGAACTGTGAGGAATGAAAAACAGGATATAAGCCCTGGTCTGCATCTCCGGTGGAAGGACTCCACCCTAACAGAACCATGTCAAATTCTCCTTTTTTCACTTCTGACATCAAAGCCTGGAACTCCCACTGTCTGATATTCACTTTTATGCCTGCTTTTTCCCACTGCGCCTGAAGATTCTCACATACCTGAGTATCCATCAGATAGCGGCCTACCGGTGTCCAAAGCTCCAGCTCGATTCCATCCGGATAGCCAGCTTCCGCCAGAAGCTCCTTTGCTTTTTCTACGTCACATTCATAGGTTTTCGTAGACGTATAGCCCCAGGTATCCGGCGCAATAGGTGCGTCTGCTACAGTAGCCAGTCCGCCTAAAATATCATTTACAATCACATCTTTATCCACAGCATAGTTCATCGCCTGCCTTACTCTTACATCCTGCAGCACACCTTTGCTGTTGTTCAGGGCCACATACATGGTCATGACTGTATTTCCCTCTTCTATGGTTACATTAGCGTCGCTTTCCAGACGCTGAGTTTCTGTGACAGGCAGCCTGAGGGCCACATCTGCTTGGCCGGACTGAATCAGCAGTGCCCTTGTAGCATCTTCCGGAACCACCCGGAATTCAACGGCAGCAACCTGGGGAGCCCCTTTAAAGTAGTCATCGTTCCTTTCCATAATAACCGCTTCCCCTGTTTTCCACTCTTTAAATTTATAGGGGCCGGTTCCCACAGGATGTGTGGAAATATCTGTTCCATACTCTTCTATAGCAGCAGGGCTGATAATGGCAGCTACAGGGTGGCAGAGCTGCTGCAATAAGGAACCACAGGGTGTTTCTGTGACAATATCCACGGTATATTCGTCTACAGCATTGATTTCTTTGATAACTTCTAAAACCGAACGTCTGGGGGAGCCTAAGCTTTCATCCAAAACTCTCTCAAAAGTAGTTTTCACAGCTTCTGCATTAAAATCTGTGCCATCATGAAATTTTACTCCTTCTTCCAGCTGAAAGGTCCAGGTGAGGCTGTCCTCAGATACTGTCCACTCCTTGGCCAGGTCCGGCTCTATCTCCATATCCTTATTAAATCTCACCAGATTATTGTAAATATTTTTGTTAAAAATTTCTGTGGCTGAATCTGTACAAAAATGAGGGTCAAAGGTGGAGGCATCGCTTCCGGTAAGGACTATCAGCGTCTCATCCCCCTTTGCCCCGGTCTCCGTCTTGTTCTGGCTTTCTCCTGTACTGCCAGACTCCTGTCCCGTACATCCTGACATCATGACGGCGGCTGTCATCAACACACTTAATACGATTGCGCTAAATCTTCTTTTCATAGCATCCTCCCTATACAGATATTTTGTTATACCGGCTGTGTATATATTCTTTTGCCAGCTTATGCAGCTCTGCGTCAGCCTCTTCCCATTGTTTTCTTCTGTTGGATATATACTTTTGCAGTCTGTCCAGAAACTCCTTCTGATGCTCCAGCATTTTCTCCACTTGTGCCGGTGCCGCAGCTCCCTGGCAGTTTCTTCTTTCTACGGCCACATGGAAATTTTTAGCCTTCTCTACCTGTTCTCTGGTCATCGGCAAAGGTTTCCGGCAAATTTCTCTGCTCCATTTGTCTAAAAGCTCCCAGTTCAGGGCTTCCTGGCCTTTCTTTTCCCGGAACAGCTCACTTATTGCGCCTCCTACGATTTTATGGGCTTGCCTGAAGGGCAGTCCTCCTTCCAAAACCAGGCTGTCCGCCAGTTCCGTTGCATTTGAAAATCCTTTATACAAAATTTTTTCCATGTTTTCTGCAGAAAATCTGAGAGACTTCACATATTCGGCGCTGATTCTGCACATACCGATTGCCGTATTCACACATTCCACCACATCCTCCCAGGCTGCTGTCATGTCTCTGCTGGCCTGGAATCCCACAGAGCATGCTGTGGAAATCCCCGCATATCTGCCGGCCATAATCCTTGCCTGGGAACGTACAGTGGCGCAGATTACCGGATTCCTCTTCTGAGGCATAATGCTGCTGGAATCAATCAGGTCATCGGTTAAATCTGCAAATCCAGCCTCATTAGAACACCAATTGATAATGTCTTCCGCCTGCCTTGCCAGAGCTATCAACACCAATACCCCTATATTGGCCGCTTCCATCATATAATCTTCACTGACAACAGCGTCAGCCGCATGTTCCCACACTCCGTCAAATCCCAGGATATTGGCTGTAAATTCCCTGTCTATAGGATATTCTGTACCGGACATAGCCGCCGCACCTAAAGGATTTTTATTAAATCTGTCCACACATTCCAGGATGCGTTCCATATGGCGGAGCATAGGCCCTCCGTATCCGGCTAATTGAAACCCCATACTGATTGGCTGAGCCTGCTGTCCATATGTGTATCCCGGAAATATGTCATATTTCGTCTCTGCTGCTCTCTTATGCAGAATTTCTGTCAAATCTCCAATAGCATCTGCCAGTTGATACAAAAGCTCCCTCAGCTCAATTCTCCACATAGCAGCCTCCACATCATTTCTGCTCCGGGCCACCGGCAGATAGCTGCATATCTCTTCCCCGGCCTGCTCCTTCATCCGCAGCTCCAGGTTAATATACAAATCCTCCAGGGAAGGGTCTAAATTGGGAATATCTTTTCCCCAGGCTTCCAAAACCTCCAGCAATTTTTCAGATGCTTTCTCAGGAATGATTTTCTGCTTAGCCAGCATAAGCACATGAGCTTCCATTACCTGTACCAGATAAGGAAAGGAACGGTCCGCCTTTTCCATACGGGGTCCGTAATAATACTTCACTGCCACAGGGTTGATTTTCCCTTGAATCTGTTCAAAAAAACCTCCTTTTTCACTTTTCATTTGCTACCTCCTTAAATATACCGGATAAGCTCTCCAGCTTTTCCTTTTCTTCAGACTGCAGGATAAAATCGCAGACAGCTCTGGATTTTTCTGCTCCCAGGCTTTCCCCGGTGAGAGAAACATATTTCTTTATAATATCTTCTCTGGTAAGAGGGGCATACATAGAACCTTTTGGCGCCTTTACAAAGGCACTTGCCTCTTCCCCGTTTTTCCAGCGGACCTTTACCCTGGCGGCGCTTCTGTTTTCTTCTCTCCTGAGCCGGTTCATCTCCGGGCTTTCATGGACCTGCACCATTGCTGCTGTCTGCCCCAGGGTTTCATCCTGCATCCGTTTTTCTGTATAGTCCTCTGCTGTGCCGCTGTACCCGTGAATCCCCAAGGCTACTCCATAAGGAATGCTGATTTGAGCTGACACCACAGAATCCGGCTGATACTGGCCGCCGGCCATCTCTATGGCGGACCTGTTCACATAGACATGTATCTCCTGCAGTTCTTCAAAGGACTGCTTTGAATTATTCTCATATATCTGCAGTGCGGCGGAAAAAGGAGAATGTACGGATTTACAGGATGCGAACCACTTAAATTCTATATCCTCCAAAGCCGGCCTGGCTTCTCTTTCCAATGGCTCCAGACTCCAGGATTCACTCATGATTCTATAAAGTCCTCCGTCCTCAGCCTCCAGTACATAATGAGGTCCTTTCAGTCCCTGCCGGGCTAAAAAAGCTGCCATCACTCCGTCTCTGGCGGCCATCCCCGGATGAAGTCTTTTTGTCATGGCACCATCCTTAGCAAAAGCCCAGGTGCCTCCTGTTCTGCTTCCGGCAATTCCAAGGGCATTTACCATCTCTTCCGGGCCAAGCCCCAAAAGAGTCCCTGCCGCTGCAGCCGCCCCAAAGGGTCCGCAGGTGGCAGTTCCATGCCATCCTCTTTCTCTGTGATTCAGAAAATCCATGCCCTGGGCAATCCGTACCATTACCTCCACACCCATAATAACAGCGTCCAGAAGCTCCTCCATTGTGGAATTACAGATTTGTGCAGCGCCAAGCGCTGCCGGCACACATACGGCTCCCGTATGAAGTATGGCAAAATGCACATCGTCCAGTTCCCGCATATGACAGAGGCTGCCGTTAATCAAAGCCGCAGTTTCAGGAGAAAAAGCTTTTTCTGTCCCCCATATAAAGGCTTTTCCCGGCCCATGTGCTGCCTCTGCTGCCTGCAATATTTTTTTTGCTTCCGGTGTGCGGCTTCCATAAACGCAGCACCCCAATTCATCTAACAGACACAGTCTGGCCATCTCCCGCATAGAAGCCGTACATAGCTCTTGCTTTTTTTCAAAAATATATTGTATTAGTCTTTCTGTTCCTGATTTCTTCATTTTTCCAGCGGAAAGTGGCATGCCACTACCCTATCTCCATTCTGCCTCACCGGCGGTTCTTTTTCTTTGCATATCTGGCGGCACTCTTTGCATCTGGTATGAAAGAAGCACCCGGAAGGCGGATTGGCCGGCGACGGAATATCTCCCTCCAATATGATTCTTTCATGGTTTATTTCCGGATTTGGAATGGGATTGGCTGAGAGCAGCGCCTTTGTATAGGGATGTCCCGGATGTGCAAACAATTCTCCGGCAGATATAATCTCCGCAACTTTTCCCAGATACATCACACCGATTCTGTCGGAAATATGCTGAACCACATTTAAGCCATGGGCAATAAATATGTAGGTCAGACCCAGCTCTTTCTGCAAATCTTCCAAAAGATTCAGTATCTGAGATTGGACCGAGACATCCAGAGCCGATACCGGCTCATCGCAGATTACCAGCTTGGGCTTTAAAATCAAAGCCCTTGCAATACCGATTCTCTGTCTTTGACCCCCGGAAAATTCATGGGGATATCGGTTATAATATTCCGGCTGCAGGCCAACCTTTTCCAGCATTTCCAGTACCATCTGCTTTCTTCCCGCCTTATCTGAAACTTTGTGGATGACCAGCGGCTCCTCAATAATTTTTCCGATAGACATCCTGGGGTCCAGAGAAGCAAAAGGGTCCTGAAAAACCATCTGTATCTCTTTCCTTACCTTTTTCAGCTCTTTCTTTGACATCTGAAACAAATTTTTTCCCTGAAAAAGGACTTCCCCTGCCGTAGGGTCTGTCAAACAGCTGATAACCCTTCCTGCCGTGGTTTTTCCGCAGCCGCTTTCTCCTACCAAACCGAAGGTCTCTCCTTCCCGGACAGTAAAAGAAACACCGTTAAGGGCCTGTACCGTCTTTTTTGTTTTTCCGCTTTTTGATACAAAATATTTTTTCAGCCCTTTTACTTCTAAAAGAGGAATTTCCTTTTTTCTCTCTTCCATTTGCCTATACCTCCTCTTCTGCTTTCAAAGGGAAATGACAGGTCACGGTTCCCCATTGGTTCTTATGCTCCGGAGGTTCCTGGGTTCTGCAGATTTCCTGGGCATAGGGACATCTTGGATGAAATCTGCAGCCCTGGGCAAACTTGTCCGGCGAGGGGACCATTCCCTTAATCACCTTCAGCCTTTCTTCTTTTACATCTACTCTGGGAATACAGTTCAGCAGCCCCTGGGTATAGGGATGTCTTGGATGTTTAAAGATTTCCTTTACAGGAGCTTCCTCCACAACCCGGCCTCCGTACATAACAATCACCCGCTCTGCCATTTCTGCCACAACTCCCAAATCATGGGTAATAAACAAAATGGTCATGTGAAGTTCTTCTTTGAGCCTTCTCATAAGGTCTAAAATCTGGGCCTGAATCGTCACATCCAGAGCCGTAGTAGGTTCATCTGCAATCAAAAGTTCCGGCTGACAGCAAAGGCCCATGGCAATCATAACTCTCTGTCTCATCCCCCCTGACAGTTGATGGGGATATTCCTTCATACGGATTTCCGGGTCCGCAATACCTACAAGTTCCAGCATATGCACGGCTTTCTTTCTGGCCTCCTCCTTGCTGACCTTCTGATGTATGCGAATGGTTTCCATTATCTGCATACCGATAGTAAATACAGGGTTCAGGGAAGTCATAGGCTCCTGGTATATCATAGAGATAGTATTCCCTCTGATTCCGCACATCTCGTTCTCCGACTTCTTTAAGATATCCTCCCCTTTGAACAAAATCTGTCCATCCACATATTTTCCCGGCGGAGATTGGACTAACTGCATAATAGAGAGGGAGGTTACGCTTTTCCCACTGCCGGATTCTCCTACAATACAAAGAGTCTCTCCCTTCTTAATATGAAAGCTGACCCCGTCCACAGCGGGAATTACTTTTTCCGGCGTATAAAAATGAGTCTTTAGATTTTTCACTTTCAGTAATTCTTCCAATCTGACACCTCCTGTTGTATTTTCCGCCTCACACTTTTATTTTTCTGATTTTTATTATATCTCATCAAAAATAGAAAAACTTCTGTTAAGTTGCTGTTATTTGTATAGATAATTGTTTTATTGTACTAAATCGTTAAAGAAAAAAATGAGGCCTTATTTTTTCTTTCGTTTATTGACGTTTCTTGCGCTTTTTTGTTTTCTTGTTTTTTTATTCCTTCCAAATTTTGTCTTAATTTTTCTAAAAGTTAACAAATATTGTCTTTTTCCTCCAGGAGTGTTTGGTTGACAAAAAATTTTTCCCAAGATATACTTTCTAATAATAAGAGACTAACGTATTCGTGTGTATGAAAAGAGATGAATCAGATATGGAAATTCGTTTTTTTACCAAAGAAGTTTATCAGGAAAGCCCCTTTCATTTCCATGACCAAATGGAAATTCTCATTATTATGTCTGAGGGCGACAGTTTCTATATCAGGAATAAAATTTATCCTTTGAGCAGAGGCAGCATCTTTATCCTAAACAGCAGCGACTTGCACCGCAGCGTGGCAAAGCCCCGCTCTATTTATCAATATTATTCCATTCGTTTCTATCCGGAAGAAATACAGGGGATTTCCACCGAAAATTTTGATTTAATCCGATGCTTTCGGAACCATGAAAAATTTAATCACATGGTCCGGCTTAATATAGACCAGCTTGACCACTTGCTGAAGCTTATCAACAAAATCGAATACTATCTGGCCACTGATTGTTCTGCATTCGGGAAGGAGATATTTGCCAAAACTCTGCTGGCGGAAGTTCTCATTTATGTAAACTTCCTTTATGACCTTCCACCCCTTCCTCCGGCTCCTGAAAAAGAAGAGTTAAATGATTATTATCCCATTATTGCTTACATCAATGAACATATAACGGAAAAAATCAGTCTTGACCACTTATCTCAAATCTTTTTTATGAATAAGTATTATTTAAGTCACAGATTTAAATTTCTATTTGGAATGACCCTTGGAGAATATATCACGCAGAAACGCCTGAGTCTGGCCAAATCTTACCTGCGCAAGGGCCTCTCCGTCACCTTATCCGGAGAACGGGCAGGATTTAACAGCTGCAACCACTTTATCCGGACCTTTACAAAGTCCGTAGGGCTGACGCCAAAGCAATATGCCAGACAATATCTGAAAATCAACAGCTATGTGGCCCCCTCCCCTCCGGGAAGGGATGCCTATTCTAAACTCCCCCGGGAAATCTCCTCCCATGAAAAAAGGCCGGAGCATTAAAATGCTTCCAGCCTTTTTCTATGTAAGTATTTTTTATGTAAGTATTTAATACTGCGCAAAGCACCATCGGCCAAAGATGAGATTCTTCTCCTATACAGAAAACTACCACAAGCCAAAAAAAACACCGCCCCCGAAGCTCCTATGGCTTCAAAAACAGTGCTTTTTAAGTGCGCCTTCAGGGACTCGAACCCTGGACAAATAGATTAAGAGTCTACTGCTCTACCAACTGAGCTAAAGGCGCTTA
>CABSEJ010000105.1 GCA_902476765.1 uncultured Blautia sp. | reverse complement strand
TCCGGAAAGAATATGACGGAGCCCAGGATTATGATTTTATTTTCCGTTGTACAGAGAGGGCGGCAAAAATCCATCATATTCCGGAAATTTTGTACCACTGGAGGGTTCACCAGTCCTCCACTGCGGACAATCCTCAGAGTAAGCTTTACGCCTACCAGGCAGGGCAAAGGGCTATTGAGGCTCACCTGAAGCGGCGTGGATTGACAGGAGTTGTAACACAGACTAAGGATTTTGGCTTTTACAGAGTGAATTATCCGGTGCAGGGAAATCCTTTGGTTTCTATTATAATTCCCAATAAGGACTCTAAGGAGGATTTGGAAAAATGTGTGAATTCTATCCTGGAAAAGAGCACCTATGAGAATTATGAGATATTGATTATAGAGAACAACAGCGTTACAAAGGAAATTTTTTCTTATTATAAAAAGCTGGGGGAAAATCCCAAAATCCGCCTTCTCCGGTGGAAAAAGGAGTTTAATTACTCAGCTATCAATAATTATGGGGCTTCTAAAGCCAAGGGCCAGTATCTTTTACTTTTGAACAATGATACAGAAGTCATAACTCCGGGATGGATAGAGGAAATGCTGGGCTTTTGCCAGCGCCCCGGCACGGCTGTTGTGGGGACAAAGCTGTATTACGGAAACAATACCATCCAGCATGCGGGAACGATTATCGGTATCGGCGGTCCCGGCGGTGTGGCAGGCCATATGTTTGTGGACATGCCCAGAGAGCGTTCCGGTTATATGCACAAGGCTTCCCTGATTCAGGATTTAAGTGCGGTAACCGCAGCCTGCATGATGGTGAAACGCCAGGCTTTTGAGGAAGCAGGCGGTTTTGAGGAAAAGCTTTCCGTTGCCTTTAATGACGTGGATTTTTGCCTGAGAATCCGCAAGCTGGGCTACCTGGTGGTCTATGACCCTTATGCGGAGCTGTATCACTACGAATCCAAGAGCAGAGGGGCAGAGGACAGCAAGGAAAAAGTAAGGCGTTTCCAGACAGAAATTGAATTTATGCGTACCAGATGGGAAAAGCTTTTAAAAGAGGGAGACCCCTACTATAATAAAAATTTATCCCTGACAAAGTGGAATTATTCCCTGAGACCAAGGGATTGAAAGGTTTTATATGTGTAGAGTATCAGTGGTGATTCCCAATTATAATGGGAAGCAATATTTAAAGCCCTGCCTGGACTCCCTGGAGCGCCAGGATTACCGGGATTTTCAGGTGATTTTGGTGGATAACGGTTCTCAGGACGGCAGTGTTTCCTTTGTCAGAGATACTTATCCCCGGGTGAAGCTGATTGCCCTGAAGGAAAATACAGGCTTTTGCGGCGCAGTGAATGTGGGGATACAGGCCGGAAAGGAAGAATATGTGATTCTTCTGAATAATGACACTGTGGCGGAAAAGCACTTTGTCAGCAGCCTGGTAAAGGCCATGGACAGCCGGCCCCGGGCTTTTTCCTGCCAGGCTAAAATGCTGCAGATGCATGACAGAACCAGGATGGATGACGGAGGAAATTATTATTGCGCCCTGGGCTGGGCTTTTGCGGTGGGAAAGGGAAAACCGGAACAGGACTATGACAGGGAAAAACAAATTTTTTCTTCCTGTGCCGGGGCGGCTGTTTACCGCCGCAGTGTTATGGAAGAAATCGGATATTTTGACCAGGAGCATTTTGCTTATCTGGAGGATATGGATATTGGCTACAGAGCCAGGCTCAGAGGCTATGAAAACTGGTATTGCCCTAAAGCCAGGGTGCTGCATGTGGGAAGCGGAACCACCGGTTCCAGGTATAATCTATTTAAGGTGCAGTATTCCTCCAGAAATAATGTATATCTGATATATAAAAACATGCCGCTGCTGCAGATTCTATGGAACGCCCCCTTCCTGGTGGCCGGATTTGGTCTGAAAGCTTTGTTTTTTACGAAAAAAGGCTTTGGAAGGGAATATGTGGCGGGACTGAAAAACGGTATAACCATATCCCGGAAAAACCGGGACAGAAAATTTAAGGCGGACTCCGGCAGAAGATACATACAGGTGCAGTTGGAGCTGTACCGGAATCTATACCGGCTTCTGAAAAAGTAACTGTAGAGAAAGGGAAACTACTATGAAATGGAAAAAAGGCAGAATCTTGTCAAGTAAGGTATTTCTGTTGGTGCTGCTGGATATATTAACCGTACAGATTGCCTCTTTCCTGGCGCTGTTTATTCGCTATGAATTCAGCTTTAACAGTATTCCTGTGACAGATATGGAGCAGGTACTCCATTATACTATACCGAATACCATTATAACCCTGGTAGTATTTGCCATTGCCAAAATGTACCGCAGTGTGTGGCGCCATGCCAGTACCAGTGAGCTGGTAAATATTATCCTGGGATGTGCGGTGGCCTCTTTGATTCAGGTGACCTGCGCATACTATCTGGGACTTACCCTGCCCCGTTCTTCTTACTTTATCTATTACTTTGCTATGGTCATCGGTACCAGCTGCGTCAGGTTTTCCTATTTGATTATCAAGCTTTTAGCAGAGCGCTGGACAGACTTGACTGCCGACGGAAAGAAGCGCATCAACGTAATGCTTATTGGTGCGGGAGCAGCCGGAAGTTCTATTTTAAAGGAGGCGGAGGAAAGCCGTTATCTGAATTTAAAGGTGAAATGTATTATTGACGACAATCCGGCCAAACAGGGAAAATATCTGAGAGGGGTCCAGATAGTGGGAACCAGAGAAGATATTCCCGATAAGGTGGAGGAGTATAACATCCAGGAAATCATTGTGGCTATTCCTTCTCTGGGAAATGTGAAGATGAAGGAAATCCTGGATATTTGCAAAGAGACCGGATGTAAGATTCGGATTGTGCCGGGAATTTACCAGTTTATCAACGGAGATGTAAGTGTGTCGAAGCTGCGGGAGGTGCAGATTGAAGACCTTCTGGGACGGGAACCTATCCAGGTTAATCTGGATGAAATCATGGGCTATGTTCAGAACAAAGTGGTTATGGTCACAGGAGGAGGCGGCTCTATCGGAAGCGAGCTTTGCAGGCAGATTGCGGCCCATCAGCCCGGACAGTTGATTATCCTGGATATTTATGAGAACAATGCCTATGATATTCAGCAGGAGCTGAAAAGAAAATATCCTGCGTTAAATCTGGAGGTGCTGATTGGTTCTGTGCGGAACACCCACAGAATGAATAATATTTTTGAGAAATACCATCCTCAGATTGTTTATCACGCTGCAGCCCATAAGCATGTGCCTCTTATGGAAGACAGTCCCAATGAGGCTATTAAAAATAATGTGTTCGGAACATTTAAGACTGCAGAGGCCGCAGACCGGTACGGGGCGGAGCGGTTTGTGCTGATTTCCACAGACAAGGCTGTAAATCCTACCAATATCATGGGAGCCTCTAAAAGGATGTGCGAGATGGTGGTGCAGATGTTTGCCCGCCATTCCAAAACTAATTTTGTGGCTGTACGATTTGGCAATGTACTGGGCAGCAACGGCAGTGTTATCCCTCTTTTCAAGAAACAGATTGCAGAGGGAGGTCCGGTGACGGTTACCCATCCTGACATTATCCGGTACTTCATGACCATACCGGAAGCGGTTTCTCTGGTGCTTCAGGCGGGAGCCTATGCAAAGGGCGGGGAAATATTCGTGCTGGATATGGGAAAACCAGTGAAAATTCTGGACCTGGCCACTAATCTTATTAAGCTTTCCGGCTATAAAGTGGGGGATGATATAAAAATTGAATTTACAGGTCTGAGACCGGGGGAGAAGCTGTATGAGGAGCTTTTAATGAGCGAAGAGGGGCTGCAGGATACGGCAAATAAACTGATTCACATCGGACATCCCATCCAATTCGACGAGGAAGAATTCCGGCGCCAGCTGGAAATTCTGGACAAACTGAGCCGGGAGGACAGCTCTCAAATTAAGGAGGCAGTACAGAAGGTGGTGCCTACCTATGTTATAACCTCTAACAGTTCAGCCTAGGTCTGCGCACTTGCTGCGCTGACCGTAAGAACATGATTCAGGAGTCAAAATCCCATCGCCGTAGGCGATTTTGCATGGATTTTGACTGTAACGGTTCAGCAAGGCTGAACTGTTACATAACCTCTAACAGGGAGCCATAAATTTGTTGCGCTATTGTGAAGAGTATGATATATTATTAAGAAAATGTTAAATATTTGTAATTAGAGGTGATAAAACCTTGATTAAAGAAAACCAAAAGCATTTTAACCGTCTTCATGTGGTTGTCGATGCTTTTGTCATTATACTGTCCTACTTCATGGCGTGGATAATTAAATTTATGCTGATGGATTCCAGTGTACAGGTACTTCCTCTGAGGATTTACGCACTGGCTGTAGTGCCTATTGTTCCGGTGTATTTGCTGTTATATTATATTTTCAGCCTGTATACGCCCAAGAGGGTACAGGGCAGGCGGCTGGAAATGTGGAATGTGATTAAGGCCAATACAGTGGGAATCGCTTTGATTCTGGGTGTGCTGTATTTGATAAAGATGATGCATTTTTCCAGAGAGCTGCTGGCTATTTTTTACGGCATAAATATTGTGGCGGAGACGGCGGTGCGAAATTTAATCCGTTATTTCCTCAGAACTATGCGCAGAAAGGGCTACAATCTGAAGCATATCCTTCTGGTGGGATACAGCAGTGCAGCGGAAGGCTATATTGACCGGATTCTGGCAAATCCCCAGTGGGGTTATAAAATCAGAGGTATTCTGGATGACAACATAGAAGCAGGGACCCAATACAAGGGAATAAAGGTGCTTGGGAGAATTGCCAATCTTACGGTGATACTGCCGGAAAACCGGCTGGATGAGATTGCTATTACTCTGGGGCTCAGTGAATATAACCGGCTGGAGGAGATTGTGGCTTTCTGTGAAAAGTCGGGAGTCCACACAAAGTTTATACCGGACTATAACCGGATTATTCCTACCAAGCCTTACACAGAGGATATTCTGGGGCTGCCGGTTATCAATATCCGGTATGTGCCGTTGACCAATACTTATTATGCGGCTTTAAAGCGGATTATGGATGTTACCGGAGCAATTTGCGGTATTATTCTCTTTTCTCCTATCATGCTGTTTTCCATCATCATGATAAAGCTTACTTCTCCGGGGCCGTTGATTTTCAAGCAGGAGAGAGTGGGGCTTCATAACCGCCCCTTTATGATGTATAAATTCCGCTCAATGGCTGTACAGCCTCCGGAAAAAGAAAGAACCAGGTGGACGGTGAAGGACGACCCCAGGGTAACGAACTTTGGAAAATTTATGCGGAAAACCAGTATTGACGAGCTTCCTCAGTTTTTTAATGTGCTGAAGGGAGAAATGAGCCTGGTGGGACCAAGACCGGAGCGCCCCTTTTTTGTGGAAAAGTTTAAGGAAGAGGTGCCCAGGTATATGATAAAGCATCAGGTTCGGCCCGGTATTACCGGATGGGCCCAGGTCAATGGATACAGAGGAAATACCTCAATCCGGAAGCGTATTGAATATGATTTATATTATATAGAAAATTGGACTTTGGGTCTGGATGTGAAAATCTTGTTTCTGACAGTTTTTAAAGGGTTTATAAATAAGAACGCTTATTAAGAGAGATAAAGGGGAACAGAAATGGCAAATAGAAGAACAAAGAAAAGGCACATAGGACGAAAGATTCTTTTCGGAGTTGAAATACTGATTCTGATAATACTGGTAGGAGTTTTGTTTATTTATGCCCAGATAAATAAGAAGCTGGACAAACTGGATTTTCAGGAAACCAACGAAGATTCTCAGGTACAGGTGCAAATTAACGAATCTGTGGCCGGAAGCGAGGTTCTCAGCGGATATACTAATATTGCTTTGTTTGGAATAGACAAGCGGGCAGAGGACGACGGCCTTTACGGAAACAGTGATACAGCTATTGTGGCCAGTATCAACAATGGAACCAAAGAGGGGCGGCTGGTATCTCTGTACAGAGATACTTACCTCAGGGTAAATGTGGACAAAGAAGCAGACGGCATTTATAATAAGTGTAATTCCGCCTTTCTTCAGGGAGGACCTTCCCAGGCTATGACCATGATGAATACCAATATGGACCTGGATATTGAGGACTATGTAGCCGTAGACTTCAGTGCAATGGCCACAGTGGTGGATTGTCTGGGCGGACTGGATGTTCCTATGTCTTATGAAGAGCTTGTCCATATGAATAATCATTGTGTGGAGACCTCTGAGCAGACAGGAATGGATTATACGCCTATTGAGCTGCCAGACCCTGCTCCGGAAAACGAGGCAGAGATTTTAGGAGAATATCATTTAAACGGTGTTCAGGTAACTGCTTACTGCCGTATCCGCCAGACCCTTTCCGGTGATATGGGAAGAACAGAACGGCAGAGAAGAGTATTGGATTTGTTGGCAGATAAGGCCAAATCTACCAGCCTGACTAAGCTTACCAGTATCCTGGACCAGGTATTTCCCCTGATTCAGACCAGCTTCTCCAAATCTGAGCTGATGAAGCTGGGAATGAGTATCCTCTCTTATAAGATGGGAGAGAGTACAGGCTTCCCTGTGGATTATGTAATGGGACAAGAGTTGACCGTGCCAGTAACCGGATTGGACTGTGTCATACCAACGACTCTGGAAACCAACGTAAAATATCTCCATGAGTTTTTATTCAGCGATAAAAATTACCAGCCTTCTGAGGATGTGGTGAAACGCAGTGAATTCGTGAAGGACCGCACCGGATTTGGTGAGGGCTATATTGCAGAGGAGAGGAAATATTTGATTTCCGACAGCCAGGAATCCTCGGACAGCAGTGGATATGAGGATGAGGAGTGGAATAGCGATGGCGCTGATAGCTGGGATGACGGATATGAAGAAGACTACGATGATAACAGCGTAGATGTCAGCGATTTAGAATAAGATAAGAAGCGGGAGTGGCTGCAGGAAGTGAGTGCGGCGGCTCCCGGTTTTGCATTGTAAGGAGGAAAGCCAGATATGGAGGCAAAGACCTTAAGGGTTACGGTTATCATTCCCGCCTATAAGCCGGGAGAAAAATTTAAACGTCTGATAGAAATGCTGGAAAAACAGACTTATCCCATCGACCGTATTTTGGTGATAAACACAGAAGAGGCCTGGTGGAGACAGGATTATGTGGAAGGAATAGAGAAGCTGGAGGTTTTTCATATTTCCAAAAAAGAGTTTGACCATGGGGGCACCAGAGATAAAGGAGCCAGGATGGCGGACAGTGATATTCTTGCCTTCTTTACCCAGGATGCAGTGCCGGCGGATGAAAAGACGGTGGAGAATCTGGTGCTGCCTTTTCGGGATAATCAGGTGGCTGCTGTTTACGGCCGGCAGCTTCCGGACAGGGACTGCAGCTTTTTGGAGAGATATACCCGCTCCTTTAATTATCCGGCTGTAAGCAGGAGAAAGACAAAGGAAGATTTGCCGGTTCTGGGAATTAAAACCTTCTTCTGTTCTAATGTGTGTGCCGCCTACAGGAGAGAGGTATACCGGGAACTGGGAGGTTTTGTGAGCCCTGCTATTTTTAATGAAGACATGATAATGGCGGGAAAGATGATAAAAGCAGGCTGGGCTGTGTTTTACGCTGCAGATGCGAAAGTCATTCACTCTCATAATTATACCTGGAGGGAGCAGTTCAGACGGAACTTTGATTTGGCAGTTTCCCAGGCGGACAACCCGGAAATTTTCGGAGATGTCTCTTCAGAAAGCGAGGGAATAAAGCTGGTGAAAAAAACAGCGTCCTATGTGCTGAAAAAGGGCAGACCCTGGCTGTTGGTTTCTCTGGTGGGAAACAGCGGATTTAAATTTCTGGGCTACCGTTTTGGAAAAGCTTACCGCCGCCTGCCAAAAGCATGGATTAAAAAATTTACTATGAATCCCTCATATTGGGAAAAAGAGAAATTCTAGAGAGTCTGTTCACTTTTTCTTTTCTTTTTAAACACAATTTGAACACAATTGACTGTTAGACTTAAACTCGTAAAAGAGATAAGCGTATAACTTTACGAAAGGAAGCATAGATTATGAGTGATGAATACAGAAATATAAATCAGCCGGGCACGGAGCCTGAGAATAATGGAGAGGAAAACACCTCTTTTGTATTAAAGAATGAGGATGGCGTGACTGGAGAGGAAAAGAAGCAGCAGGAATCACAGGAGCCTTTGGAACCACAGGAAGCCCCTACCCAGGAAAATCCTTATTACGCCCAGTCTTACAGAAAAGCCTCTGAAAGAAGGGATTCCGAAAGCAGCCCTCATAGGGAAAGGGAATATAGTTCTTACCGTTTTACCTCCCCTATTCCTCCGGAAACCCAGCCAAAAAAGAAAAAGGAGAATCCGTCCATGGGCATAGGAAGAAAATTAGGACTTGCGGCAGCCTGTGCTGCTGTGTTTGGTCTGGTTGCAGGAGTAGTATTCCAGGGCGTGGGATATGTCAGCGACCAGCTTCTTCCGGATAAGACCATAGAGATAGATAAAACTCAGGTTACTAATGCATCAGGAACCAATACTTCCAGCTCGGGCGTCCAGGGAGGCACTGTGTCAGAGGTGGCGGCTAATGTAATGCCATCTATCGTGGCCATTACCGGTATCAGCGTACAGGAAGTACCCAATTATTTTGGCTATTATTTTGGCTTTGGCGGTTCTCAGGGCGGACAGACAGAAGAAACCCAAAGCAGCGGTTCCGGAATTATTGTGGGGCAAAATGATACAGAGCTTCTCATTGCCACTAACAATCATGTGGTAGCAGACACAGACAGTATTACCGTATGCTTTACCAATCAGGACGGTACAGCAGCCAGCAGTGCAGACCAGGTGACCAATACCAGCGCTGAGTCCAGTGAGAATTCTCAGGAGCTGGATACAGGCTCTGCAGTAGCGGCTCAGGTAAAGGGAACAGATGCAGACAATGACTTAGCAGTTGTAGCAGTACAGCTTTCCGATATTCCAGAGGATGTGCTCAGTGAGATTAAGGTGGCAAATCTGGGCAGCTCCGATGAGCTGACTGTGGGAGAGCAGGTAGTAGCCATTGGAAACGCTTTGGGATATGGACAGTCCGTAACCTCCGGCTATGTAAGCGCTCTGAATAAACAGGTAGAATCTGACAATGTAAGCGGAACCTTTATCCAGACCGATGCTGCTATCAATCCCGGCAACAGCGGCGGCGCACTTTTAAATATGAGCGGAGAGGTTATTGGCATCAATTCTTCTAAAATCGCTTCCTCTGAGGTAGAGGGCATGGGCTTTGCTATTCCTATCAGCAGAGCAGAGCCTATCCTGAATGAGCTGATGAGCAAGGAGACTAGACAGAAGGTAGAAGACGAAAGTAAAGCCGCTTATCTGGGAATCACTTGCATCGACGTTACCAGTAACACAGAGCAGATGTATAACATTCCGGTAGGCGTATGTGTAAACAGCGTGGAGGAAAACGGACCTGCAGACAAGGCTGGGGTGAAGAAGGGTGATATTATCCGCAAAATCGACGGAACCAGCGTGGAGAGTTACGAGAATCTGACTGCACAGCTTCAGTATTATGAGGCAGGGGAGCAGGTAGACTTTGTGATTGCCAGAGCAGACGGCGGCGAATATAAGGAACAGACCATTACTATAGAGCTGGGAGCCAAGAAAGATGCCCAGCAGAGCAGCCAGAGTAATTCCCGGAGCGGAAGATAAAGGGAAAATCTGTCTGTAGAAACACTGCCAGGGAATAGTTTTCCTGTTTTATAAAGTAAAAATAAAAGCTGTCACGGAAAGATCGGCGGGAGAAATTCCGGCCCTAATCCGGGACGGCTTTTTTCCTCCCAGGCAATAGGCGCCTGTTCTGCAGGCTTTTTGCAGCTCCAGGCAGACTACATTCAGCAGAGATGTTTGGCCCTTTGTACACTGAAGATACCCTCTCTGAACGAAGGCATGTATGCCCTTGTTCAGAGAGGGTAAGGGTGATTTATAAAAAGTTTACTTGTTCCTGAAAAGGATTTGTGATAAGATACCCACAAATAGTACCCTAGGTGTCTAAGCGGTTTTTCGACCCTTTGTACATTGGGGTGTGAAACAGAAATTCAGATAGATGAAAGCGAGCAGATAGAAATGTCAGAGGATAAAGATTTATTAGAGACACCCTCGGCCCAGGAAAAGGGAGAGGAGAAACAGAAAAAGGATTCTTTTGAAAGAGTATGCTTTATGTGCAGAAGGCCGGAAAGTAAGGCGGGAAAAATGATAGAGCTTCCCAATAATATCCATATTTGCACGGACTGTATGCAGAGAAGCTTTGATACCATGAACAACAGCAATATCAACTATGAAGAACTGATGCGGAATATGCCTAATATCAGCATGATTGATTTAAGTTCTCTCCAGAACCAGATTCCCAACCGGCAGAAAGTGAAGAAAAAACAGGAGCAGCCCAAGGAAAAGACTGCTCCAAAGGTATTCGATATTAAGAGCATTCCGGCGCCCCACAAAATTAAGGCCAGCCTGGATGAGTATGTGATTGGACAGGAACATGCCAAGAAAGTGATGTCCGTGGCAGTATATAACCACTATAAACGTGTTTTCGCCGGAAATACAGACGACGTGGAAATTGAGAAATCCAATATGCTGATGATTGGGCCTACCGGAAGCGGAAAAACTTATCTGGTGAAAACCCTGGCCAGACTTCTGGATGTGCCCCTGGCTATTACGGATGCCACTTCCCTTACAGAAGCAGGCTATATCGGAGACGATATTGAAAGCGTGGTCAGCAAGCTTCTGGCTGCAGCGGACAATGATGTGGAGCGGGCGGAACACGGCATTATTTTCATTGATGAAATTGATAAGATTGCCAAAAAGAAAAATACAAACCAGAGAGATGTAAGCGGCGAGGCGGTACAGCAGGGAATGCTGAAGCTTCTGGAGGGCAGTGAGATAGAGGTGCCTGTGGGAGCCAACAGCAAAAACGCTATGGTGCCCCTGACAACCGTGGATACCAGAAATATTCTTTTCATCTGCGGCGGCGCATTTCCGGATTTAGAGAATATCATTAAGGAGAGATTGAATAAAAGTTCCTCCATGGGCTTTATGGCAGATTTAAAGGACAAGTATGACAATGACCCCAATCTGCTGGAAAAAGTGACTGTGGAGGATTTGAAGAAATTCGGCATGATTCCTGAATTCCTTGGAAGACTTCCTGTGATTTTCAGTCTCAGCGGCCTGAACAGGGATATGCTGGTGGAGATTTTAAAGGAGCCGAAGAATGCTATTCTGAAACAGTATCAGAAGCTGCTGGCCCTAGATGAGGTGAAGCTGGAATTTGAGGACGGCGCTTTGGAAGCCATTGCAGATATGGCGCTGGAAAAGAAGACCGGAGCAAGGGCCCTGCGGGCTATCCTGGAGGAGTATATGCTGGATATTATGTACGAGATTCCCAAGGATGACAGCATAGGGGAAGTGATTATCACAGAGGGCTACATCCGTCATACCGGAGGCCCCAGGATATTGTTGAGAGGGCAGGAGAGGCCCAGGCTGGAAGCCAGATAAGTTCATTGTGGTGGCTACCTTCAGTGTACAAAGGGCCAAACGCCTCTGCCATGTAATTTTGCCCCTTGTACACTGAAGGTAAGATTGATAAATAAAAAAGCGGAGACAGGAAACAGATAAAAAACCGTTTCCTGCTCCGCTATATTTTTGGAGTAACCGGCTAAGCAGGGCCAAATACCCGGATGTTTGGTAATAGGGATTAAGCTGTGCTGCCTGCCGCCTTATTAGTTCTGTGAAAAAAGGATAAAAAAAGATGCAGGAGATGGGACTTGAACCCACACGATATT
>CABSEJ010000104.1 GCA_902476765.1 uncultured Blautia sp. | reverse complement strand
ATGAGAAGCACAGGCAAAAAACACCTTCTGCTCCTGTTTTAATTGTTTCTGGTATTCCAGTTCTTCCTGCAGTTTTTTATTGGAAGCATCTCTCTCTTTCAGAACCTGTTCCAGATTTTCTGCTGTAAGGCGGATGCTTCGGGCCAGGGAACCTATCTCATCCTTTCGCCGGATTTCAGTCCCGGTTTTTTCCCATTCCAATTGAGACATAGCCTGGGCTGCCCTGGCCATCTGCAGTATGGGTCTGCTGATAAATCTGGCGTAAGCCATAGAAGCAGCTGCTGCAAAAAACAATAAAATAAGAAGAATAAACGGAAGTATTTGTATCATTCTTCCCAGAAATGCCTTTGTGGTGAAATCCTCCTGAATCATAAAAAGGAAGTAATAGGGGCCGAAATCAGAGAAAGCCGCCATAAACGAACATTGTCCTGCACCACTGTCCATCATTTCAAGGATAAATTCCCCCGACCTGCCGCTGATTATCATTGAATTTTCCCCAGAATCCTGTGGCTCCCACAATTCTTGAGCCTCCTCCCAGGTCATGCCATAAGAAGCCTGGTCAAATCCGGGAATCTCCTCCTGCCTAAAGGAAATATAATTTTGCACCAATAGTTTTAAATCATTTTCCCGGCAGACCTGAAGATAGAGAAGCTCAAACTCTTTTCCTGTAAGGAAAATTTCTTTTCCCTCTACCGTCACCCTGTAACTATCCTTATCCAGAATGACTGATTTATAGCTTACGATTTCCTTTCCAGCCCTTCTTTGCCTTCTCAGCAAAGCCTCCACTTTTTTCAATAAAATTCCTATGGAAAAGGGTTTTGTCACATAGTCATCCGCCAAAAGGTCATAGCCCTTCAGCTGATTCTCCTCATCAGAAAGAGCCGTGAGCATAATAACAGGTACATCTGATTTTTCCCGCACTGCCGTCCATAAGGAAAAGCCATCGAGTGTTGGCAGCAGCAGGTCCAGGATAATTAAATCCGGCGCCTCCTGACAAAAAAGCTGCAGTCCCGTTACCCCGTCAAAGGCCGGCACCGGACGGTATCCCCCGCTTTCCAGGAATACACACAGCATCTGGGAAATATCTTTTTCATCTTCCACTACCAAAATGGTTTCCATTTTTCTCTGTCCTATATTTTACCGAATGAAATTCGTCTTAATCTTCTCTTCCTGCTGTGGCTGGGAAATTCCTGCTTTTTCCCCTGCTTCCAGACATTTTAACAGCCAGGCCATGTTATTTCCCAGAACCTGCATAGTCTGCAGTCCCTCTAAATCCTGCTCTACTTCCTCCGGTGTATTTCCGTGGACCATATTCCAGTAATTAGACGATACCACCGGCATCTGATGAAAGGTAAAGTATTTTATCAGCACATCCAAAGTAGCGGTGGTCCCTGCTCTTCTGGCAGAAGCTACGGCTGCCGCAGGTTTGAAATACATGTCCTTCCCGGCCAAAGAACAAAATTTATCCATAAATTCAATAATCTGTCCGCTGGGAGAAGCCCAATATACCGGAGAGCCTACCACCAAAGCATCCGCTTCCTTCATCTTCTGAGCGCCTTCTTTTACACACTCCATATCCGGCTTTCCGGCCTGGAATATTTCTGTTTCAATTCCCTGTGCATTTAAAGTCCTGGCCACCTCTGTAAGTGCCCTGTAAGTACATCCCTCTTTTCTGGGGCTTCCATTTAACAATAATACCTTCATATTTTTGTCCATCCTTTCCAATGTTTTACTGAATCATCTGTTTTACTGAATCATCCCTATTATACTCTGAAATTCCCTTCTTTTCCAGAGTTGAGTTACCTGCCGTTTATCACCCATTTATAGCATTTATAGCATTTAAATCATTTATATTATTTATAGCATTTATAACACATTTATATGTCACAATTCTTCCGTCATGCAGAAACAAATAAAAATTTTCTTATACTCCACCGGCAAAAAACAAAAATCGAAAAAGGAGAAGGCCCCAGCCCTCTCCTTCACCGTGTATAAATTATATTTTAAGCCGGGTCAATGCCCCGCTGCTCAGCGGCATTACGAATTTGATACCTGGCAGCTTAGCAGCTTACAACGTAATATCTGATTAAATCTCATTGCCCGGGAACTTAGGAATTCCTGCAAAGCCTGCTGCTAAATCTTCGTCTGTAGGAATATAATCAGACATTTTACCGTCATTAAATTTCTCATAAGCATACATATCAAAATATCCTGTTCCGGTCAGTCCAAAGACAATGGTCTTGGCTTCTCCTGTTTCCTTGCACTTTAAGGCCTCATCGATGGCCACACGAATAGCATGAGCGCTTTCCGGAGCCGGCAGAATTCCTTCTACTCTGGCAAACTGCTCTGCTGCCTGGAATACGGAGGTCTGCTCTACGGAACGGGCTTCCATCAGCCCATCATGATAAAGCTGAGATAAAATAGAGCTCATACCATGGTACCGAAGCCCTCCTGCATGGTTTGCAGAAGGAATAAAGTTGCTGCCCAGAGTGTACATTTTCTGAAGAGGTGTCACCATTCCTGTGTCACAGAAGTCATAGACAAATTTGCCTCTGGTAAAGCTTGGACAAGAGGCCGGCTCTACTGCAATAATCTGGTAATCTCTTTCGCCTCTCAGCTTTTCTCCCATAAAAGGTGAAATCAATCCGCCCAGATTAGAACCGCCTCCGGCACAGCCGATAATCATATCCGGCACTACTCCGTATTTATCCAAAGCAGTTTTAGTTTCCAGACCAATAACCGTCTGATGAAGCAATACCTGATTCAATACACTTCCAAGCACATAACGGTAACCGTCCTGTTTTGTAGCACATTCCACTGCTTCAGAAATAGCGCAGCCCAGACTTCCTGATGTTCCCGGATGCTCTTTCAGAATTTTTCTTCCGATTTCTGTTGTTTCGGAAGGAGATGGTGTTACAGAAGCACCATAAGTTCTCATAACCTCTCTGCGGAAAGGTTTTTGCTCATAAGAACACTTAACCATATATACCTGACAGTCTAAGCCAAGATAAGCGCAAGCCATAGAAAGAGCTGTTCCCCACTGTCCTGCTCCTGTCTCTGTGGTCACACCCTTTAAGCCCTGCTTTTTGGCATAATAGGCCTGGGCAATAGCAGAATTTAATTTATGGCTTCCACTGGTATTATTACCCTCAAATTTATAATAAATCTTAGCAGGGGTTCCCAGCTTCTCCTCCAGACAGTAAGCACGTACCAAAGGTGAGGGACGGTACATCTTGTAAAAATTACGGATTTCATCCGGAATATCAATATAAGCTGTAGTATTGTCCAACTCCTGCTTTACCAATTCCTCACAGAATACCTGACCTAATTCTTCTTCTGTCATGGGCTTTAAAGTTCCGGGATTTAAAAGAGGAGCCGGTTTGTTCTTCATGTCAGACCTGATATTATACCACTGCTTTGGCAATTCACTCTCTTCCAGATAAATTTTATAAGGGATTTCCTTTTTTGCGTTCTCCATAGCGCATTCTCCTTTCTATAACCTTTGTTAGTGATGCTTATGATTTCCTTTTGCGTTCTGTTTCGTTTTGCTTCCCTTTGACATCACAGGGCAATTCAGAGGGCCTTCCTGTAGAATATTAAATATAGAATCCTGCTTTGCAGGATTCTCCGCCCATAGAACAAAAAAACTCCTGCCTCACGAAACATAACTTTCATGGGACAAGAGTTTAAATCCTGCGGTGCCACCCAAATTGATACTTACATATCCACTCACAGCATACTGCATATGCTACATTTTATAACGGAGTTTTTTCTCCGGCTCACATACTAACTTAATCTGTTCTGCTCGCCCTCAGAAGCCCATTCCCTTCTACGGCTGACACTGCATTCCCACCTGCTGCAGCTCTCTGTACTCAGACCACAAAACAATGAAAAACATTTTTAGAAGGTACTTACTCTTCTTCAACGGTTTATTCAACTAAAACATTTATATCACATTCTTGATAAACATGTCAATAGATTTTTACAGGATATATTTTCAGTTCTACTTCTTCTCATAGACAGCAATTTCATAGGAGTGGTTAAACGTGTCCTTAGCCTTTAAGGCTATAACATCCGGCTTCTCGGAAATTTCTCCTGAAAAACCGTAATCATCACATCTTCCCATCCATGGTTCCAGACAAATATAAGGTGCATGAGGAAGAGACCAGATGCCAAAATTAGTAAATCCCTGGCATTTCATCGCAACATAAGGAGTTCCGTCAGGATAACCGATGGCTACCCAATCAATTTGAGAATCATCAAAAATCAACGCATCCTTATCAAACATATGCTCTGTCACAGCACACCCCTGGAATTCACCCACAGGTTCCAGAGATAAGGTATACGCTTTGTCTTTATCCGCAGTTCCCTCCATTCCATGAACCAAATGGTATTCTAAATGCTCACATCCCCGGAACAGCAGCTTATAGTCTGTCTGAGCCGTATTATCTAAAATCGGCACATTAAATCCCGGATGTCCCCCAATAGTAAAATACATGGTCTCTTCATTGGGGTTTTTTACTTTCCAATCCACTTCCAATGTATTTTCTTTCAAACAATAAGTAATATCCAATGAAAAAGCATAGGGGAAATATGCTCTGGTTTCCTGGGTATCCTGCAAACGGTAGACCAAGGTATCTTCTTTCTCCTCTACGCAGCTAAATTCCATATCCCTGGCAAATCCATGTTGAACCGTATCGTATTTTTTCCCTTTGTAAAGGTAATAATTCTCATAATGGCGTCCTACGTTAGGAAATAAAATAGGGGAGCGTCTGTTCCAAAATTCTTTTTCTCCCTGCCACAAAATTTCTTTTCCCATCTGCTTATGGAAAATACTCTGCAGCTCTGCTCCTTTTGAAGAAACCTCTATTCTTAAATACTGGTTTTCTATTGTCTTATTCATTTCGTACGATCTCCTTTGGACTTTCTGTTTTATTGAATCCTGGCTTTCCGGCGTCAATTTTTGTATACTTCTTCTATAAGCTTGCGGCTGAACTCTTCCTGAAGATTCAGGTCAAACAATACCTGGAGCAGCCCAAAACGATTCCTTAAATCCTTAGCATAATAGATTCCCCGTTTAAAAACTTTCTCAGAAACATGGATTTGAGAAGGATAATAAGGAGCTTCCATAGATTTTAAAAGTTCTATAATACTTTCCGCTTTTGGAAGCTGCTGGATTACCTGGAAAATCTCGTCTTCCTTTTCCTGAATTCTCTTTCTCCGGCCAATTACCTCTTTATCAGAATTTTTTCCGATTTCTCTTTCTAATTTTAAAACTCCCGGTGCAGCAGGTCCATAGGCCTGCTGAATTTCCTTTTCCCATTCAGGAAGCTGGAAGGCTGGTGCTTCTAACGGAAATAGACTGCCTCTTTTTGCTTGTAACATTTCATAGAGACGAATGGCCATAACCGTACCGATTCCCACCTTTGTTCCATGAAGCGGGTCTGGTTTCTGGTCCAAGAGAAACATCATTTCCCAATAATGAGACATATGGTGTTCGCTTCCCGATGCCGGTCTGGAATTTCCAATATAACTCATTGCAATTCCACTTAAAACTAAACCTTCCATAATGGCCGCAATAGCCTCTTTTTCTCTCTGAGCCGCCTTACCTGCGTTATCTGCTACCTTTTGAATAGACTGACGAACCAAATCCATAATTTCCGGACAAATATACTCCCCATTTACCAGATGAGCAAGCTGCCAATCCGTAAGGCATACATATTTTCCCAATATATCTCCGGCACCTGCTGCAATCATATGGAGAGGTGCTTTTGCCATAATATTCAAATCCCCGATTATTACTCTGGCAGGTTTTGCTTCATAAGTGGTTTTTAAATGACGGATAATCAGCGGAGAAACATTGGACGCATAGCCATCCATGGACGGTGCTGTTCCCACAATATAATAATCTATCTTCATTTTGTAGCTGACATAACGGCATAAGTCATTGATTGTGCCGCTTCCCACTGCAATAATTAAATCACAGTCATTCGGAACCTCTGTAAAAAGATAAATCAAAGCATTTTCATCCGGCACTAATTCTTCATCCTGATAGACAACCTTTTTAAAGGAATATCCTGCAGCTTCTAATTCCTCATAAACCATAAAACCTGCAGCTTTTTCTGTATGTACATCACAAACCACACATAATTTCTGATAACTGTGCCGTCCTAAAATTTCCGGTAATTTTTTTATCGCATTATCTTCAATCAGAATTTCTTCAATATCGCATATGTGAGTCTTTCCGCAGGAACACTTGATTTCCCTTTGCAAATATGGTTTCCAATCCATTTTTTCCATCATCTTTACCTCTCTATCCTGGCCATTGCCTGTACTCTAAGAACACTATACCAGCTTTTTTCATAAAGTCAAAGCAAAGATAACTTTATTAACACTGTCTATTACTAATATTTTAATTTATTAACAACACAGCTCTTCCATTTCTCTGTTCACAGATTTTTGGGATAGGAGGTACTGCCTCTTACAATAAGTCTTGGCTCATACTCAATATGAGAAATCATTCCGTTTTCCCGGCTATTTTTCTTGTTTTCTATTCTGTCTAAAACAATCTTGCAGGCATCTTCCCCTTTTTTCGCAGTAAAATGCTCTACCGTAGTCAAATCAATACCTCGTAACCCTGAAAACAATAGATTATCGCATCCTAAAACAGATATATCCTCGGGTATTTTATAATGTTGGTCCAATAACGCATCCCGTATACCCAAAGCTACCATATCATTGGTTCCTGCTATAGCGGTAAGACCTGGTATTTCATGAATCAGCTGGGCTGCAAGTTCATAGCCGGTTTTATATTCCATATCCATTTCCTGAAACATAACGTCCATATTTTCCGGCAAACTGCGCACATAGACGGAGTCCTTATATCCTGCCTCCTCAAAAGTTTTACGGAAGCCACGAACACGAGCCCGCCTTGCAGATTGTCTCTCCGTCAAAGGAGTGGAAATAAATGCAGCCTTCCTGTGACCAAGACTTAACAGATACTCTGCTAAAACCCGTCCCATTTTTTCGCTGTTCAGTTCCACCATATCCATTCCTTCTACCCCATCTTTTTCACCGATTACCACTACAGGAATTTGTCTGGCAATTTTTTGCAGCATCTGTGGAAAACTTGGTACAAAGGTGTAAATAATTCCAGATGGGCTTAACTTCTCTATTTTCTTCAGATACTTCTCCTCGGTTCCATAATCTCTTCTGGTATTACACAGAAAAACATCAAACCGATTTTTCTGTGCCATCTTTTCAATTCCCTGAAGCAAGGAAAAGTAATAAGGATTTGTGAGATTGGGACATAATACAAATATTGTTCCTCTCATATGGATTCTGGTGCCATGGCGTTTCTTTACATTGGTATATCCTAATTCTTTCGCCGCTGCCTCCACACGGCGTATGGTATCTGTGGAAAAAGATACATTATACTTTTTATTCAGAATCATAGAGACTGCTGATTGGGAGACGCCGGCTCTTTTCGCCACGTCCGTGGATGTTACTTTTTTCCGGTACATATTTTACCTCTTCATAATCGCAGAGTCTTTTCCAGATTGTGCCTCTGCATTTTCTGAATCCTTCCCAAGAAGATGGCTGGTACAGCAAAGCATGGTAATTTTATATTTTGATTATCTATTTTTGCATATAGAACAGTAATATCTGTCTTTGTTGTACCCAGTTTGTATTTTATCATTATCCCATTACAGCAGCAAGTCCCATCTGTCAATACATATATGCAGTAAACTATATATCCGGAATATCCTGTACAGCACCCCTCTTATTTATATTCCGAAGAATAATATGGCACGCAAAGATAGGAGCCTGCATACAGTAAATCATTTTCCAGATGATTGATGTTCTTCACTTCCCGTATATACTCCTCTTGGCTATCATACTCTTCCGTCATATATTCTTCAGCAATTTCCCAGAGGCTCATGCCTGAGTCTATTTGAATACTGGTATAATACTTATATCGCATTTCCGTTCCCGCCTTAGCGGTATTGGCAGAAGAAATAAACAGTAATACCCCTACAAAAACTGCAAAAAATAACACACCCACCCATTTTTTCATTCCTTTTTTCATAGTTTTATACCTCCATAAGCAAATATTTGTTCGCAAACATATGTTCTTTTCTTGTTGTCCCTATAATAATACAAGAACACATGTTTGTCAACAGATTTTCGAACAAACTTTCGGAATATTTGTTTGCATTCTGGTATCTTTTATGGTATGATACTAAAAAGTAATGGTTAGCTGCGGAAAAGATACCCTCTGGACAGGGCACCTACTTTTTCGTTAAAAACGTTAAAAAGCAGGAGGTAGTTGAATATGTCATACGGAAAAATCAGCAAGAAACAATCTGAGATTTTAGAATATATAAAGAACGAAATATTGAACAGAGGTTTTCCTCCCTCTGTAAGAGAAATCTGTGAAGCAGTAGAGCTTAAATCCACTTCTTCTGTACACTCTCACTTAGAAACCCTGGAAAAAAACGGCTATATCCGCAGAGACCCTACCAAGCCCAGGGCTATTGAAATAGTAGATGATAATTTTAATCTGGTCAGAAGAGAGACTGTAAATGTTCCCATCATAGGAAAAGTAGCTGCAGGCCAGCCGCTCCTGGCTGTAGAAAACGTAGAAGGATATTTCCCTATTCCTTCTGAATACATGCCCAACAATAAAACCTTTATGCTGGTGGTTCAGGGCGACAGTATGATAAATGCAGGTATTTTCAATGGAGATTATGTGATTGTAGAACAGCAGCCAACTGCTCAGAACGGAGAAAAGGTCGTAGCCCTGGTTGATGATTCCGCTACAGTCAAAACTTTTTATAAAGAAAAGGATTGCATCCGTCTGCAGCCGGAAAATGATAATATGGAACCTATTTATGTGGGCGCTGACCAGTATTTTCAGATTTTAGGCAAAGTTATTGGTGTCTTCCGTCTCATGCGGTAGAAATATAGTATAGGTATTGCTTACTTAATGCCATCGTAAATATCACTAAAAATTTCGGAACCAAAGGAAATGGTTAAATTATGAAAAAGAATCCTGCTTTGCAGGATTCTCCGCCTGGGTTGGGTCGCTTTAGCGACATAACTCCTCTCCAACCCAGTGTGCTCCTGCCCGGAGGGCTTTTTGTTCTATAGGAAATTCAAAGGAATTTCCTATAGAACAAAGAAAAACAGCACCCTGCATTGGTAAAGCAGCGACGCTATTCTCATAGTATTACATCGTTTACCGCTGGACATGCGCTAGTCATGTACGCAGACAAGCGGCTCTCTTATCCAGAGAGGTTAACATCGTAAAACTAAAATCCTCCCCACAACAGCCATAAAAACTGTTATGGGGAGACAGCTGATTATTGAAAATCTTCCCTATTTACAAGACTTCCGTCTCTCCAGATTCTTTCCAAATCATAGAACAAACGGTTCTCTTCATCAAAAATATGGATTACCACGTCTCTATAGTCTAACAAAATCCAATTAGCATTTTGATAGCCTTCTACCTGCTTAGGCTCTACTCCCGCTCTTCCCAGAATTTCATTCACATTGTCTGCCATAGCCTGAACCTGGTTACGGTTGCTGCCGCTGGCAATAATAAAATAATCCGCCAATGTGGAAACCTTCTCAATGTCAATTATTTTAATGTCCTGTGCTTTTTTTTCTTCCATTGCTTCACAGGCCAGTTTTACCATTTCTCTACTGTTCATGCTCTTCTTCCTCCTTTTTCTTTTTCTGCAGATGAAGGGCTTCATAGAAACGGAAAGCCTTCTCTGTGGCCGGGTCAACAAGCTTTGCACTGGTGTCCAGATAGGCCAGACTGTCCTTTAAAATGTAATACATACATTCATCTAAATCTACAAAAGCTACCTTTCGTATCCAGGAAAGCCTGGGTGCCCGGCTTCTCCCCGGTTCTATATAGTCTGCAATATAGATAATCTTTTCCAGAACACTCATATCCTCTTTTCCTGTTGTATGCCACCGGATAGAAGAAAGAACTTCTCTGTCCTCTATTCCGTATTTTTCTCTGGCAATATAGACTCCCAGCTTGGCATGAATTAAAAAGGGATTCGTTTTTTCCGTGGAGGAAAGCTCCACTCCCTTCTTTTTACACAACTTCAGCTTCTTTTTATTGGGAATACATTTAGCACAATCATGGAGAAGACCTGCCGCCTGGGCTTTCTCTATATCACTTCCATGAGCCATGGCCAGTGCTGAGGCTGTATACATAACCCCCAGAGTGTGTCTGTATCTGTCCTTATCCAGATATTTTTTCAATTTTTTCTCGTATTCTGCAAAATCATACTTCATCTTTATCACAATCCTTATAGATATTATTTTCCCTGATATAAGAAATCACCTGCTCGGGCACATAATAAGCAAGGCTTCTTCCGCTCTCTATCCAGGAACGTATCATTTTGGAAGAAATATCAATGTTCAGGGATTCCAGCTTTTCTATTCGTCCCTGATATTTTTCTTCCAGCAGGGCGATGACTCCGTCCAGCCGCTGGCAGCTTGTATGGTTTCTGGTACCCACCAGAACCGTACAAGCTTTCAGAATTCGTTCAGGCTCTCTCCACTTCTCAAAATCATAGAGAGAGTCCGCCCCTAGAATAAAATAATAATCCGTATCCGGATTCTGCTTTTTCAGTCTTTCCAAAGTCCTGTAGGTATAAGTAAAGCCATCCTGGTTCATTTCCTCCAAGGACAAAGAAAAATGGGGATTCGAAGCTATGGCAAGCCTTACCATTTCTGTGCGCTGCTCATTGGTAGCACACTGGCTTCTTTCCCTTTTATGGGGGGGATTTCCCGCCGGCATAAACATAATTTTATCCAGTTGAAACTGATGGTATGCCGTCTCCCCTAAAATCAGGTGGCCAATATGGATGGGGTCGAAGGTTCCCCCCATAATCCCTACCTTTTTTCTTTTTTCCCACATGATTATTCCCTCTTTTATATCAGCCTCATTTAGGAAGGAAAATTTTTTTCTTCTCCTCTTTTCCCTCTTTGTAAAGCACTATCTTCTTTCCGATGACCTGCACCACCTGAGAACGGGTGCGCTCTGCCAGCACCTGTGCAATTTCCCTGGGGTCATCCATACAGTTTTGAAGCACACTGATTTTAATCAGCTCTCTGGCCGCAAGGGCTTCCTCCACTGCTGAAGTAAGCTCCGGCGTTAAGCTTGCCTTCCCAATCTGGAAAATAGGCTCCATCTTCATAGCCAGGCTCTTTAAATAAGCTCTCTGCTTGCTTGTCATATTTTTCTCCTGTTTCTATTTGTAATAATCAAACTCAAAGCCATACATACGCACCGTATCCCCTTCCTGGATTCCGGCCTTTTCCAAATCCTCCAGAATTCCCGTTTCCTTTAAAAACTTCTGGAAAAACAGGAAGCCCTTTTCTGAATCCAGATTAGTATAGCCAAGCATTCTTTCGATTTTCGGACCTTCAATAATATAAAGGTTATCCGCTTCTTCAGATTTTGTAACTGTGTAGGGCAGATTTTCACCAATCAGAACATCTTCAGGGAAGAACTCCTGTTCAAAAACAATAGTTTCTTTCGGAACAGAATCCAGAAGCTGCTTTACATAGTAAAGAAGTTCCTTCATACCTTTTCCGCTGACCGCAGAAATCCCAAAAACTTTTATACCCTGAGGTTCAAATTCTTCTCTTATTTTTTCTACCGGGTCCACGTCCCCCGGATAAATAGCATCTACTTTATTGGCTGCAATAACCTGAGGCTTTTCCAAAAGCTTGGGGTCGTACTCCTCCAGCTCTTTGTTGATTTTATAAATGTCGTCTATAGGGTCTCTCC
>CABSEJ010000103.1 GCA_902476765.1 uncultured Blautia sp. | reverse complement strand
TTGTTAGAATGTTTGTTTTTCTTTCTTGTCTTCAGGCCGAGAGCCGGTTTGCCCCATGGTGTGCATGGACCTGGACGTCCGATACCAGTCTTGCCTTCACCACCGCCGTGTGGATGGTCGTTGGGGTTCATAACAGAACCACGAACTGTAGGTCTGATACCCATATGACGTTTACGTCCGGCTTTACCAATGTTAACAAGGTTATGCTCGCCATTTCCAACAACGCCGATAGAAGCACGGCAGTTTAATGGAACCATTCTCATTTCACCGGATGGCAGACGAAGTGTAGCATATTTTCCTTCTTTTGCCATTAACTGTGCGCCGTTTCCTGCGGAACGAACCATCTGGCCGCCCTTACCCGGATACAGCTCAATATTGTGAATCATAGTACCTACCGGAATATCGGACAGAGGCAGGCAGTTTCCTACTCTTACTTCTGCTTCGGCACCATTCATTACTTTCATACCAACCTTTAATCCTTCCGGAGCCAGGATGTAAGCCTTTTCTCCGTCTGCATAGCAGATTAAAGCGATGTTGGCTGTTCTGTTTGGATCATATTCGATTGTCTTAACAGTTGCAGGAATTCCGTCTTTTCTTCTCTTGAAGTCAACCAGTCTGTATTTTCTCCTGCTTCCGCCGCCGTGATGTCTAACTGTAATTTTACCCTGATTATTACGTCCAGCATTTTTCTTCAAAGACACTACCAGGGATTTCTCTGGCTTGGAAGTTGTGATTTCGCTGAAATCCAGTCCTGTCATGTGTCTTCTGGAAGGTGTATATGGGCTGTATGTTTTAATTCCCATTACTGTCTCTCCTTTCATTTACGCCGGTGCAACTTGCCCTGGCGTTTCTTTGCCGCAGCCGAATATCGGATTATTTTCTCTCGACTGCTGTAGTTGTTTACTATATTTATAGGGGGGTGTTCACTCAACTAAACTCAGCTATCGCCTTCGGCTCTGCTTCGTTAAGGTTCGTGAACAGGGTCCGACTAAGGCTCATCTATCGCCTGACGGCTCTGCCTCGCCCAGTCTTATAACCCCTCGAAAATCTCGATATCTTTGCTGTCCTCTGTCAGAGTAACGATAGCTTTCTTTGTTTTAGCTGTCTTTCCAAAGGTCATTCCACGTCTTTTTGTCTTTCCGTCTAAATTCATGGTGTTAACGCTTTTTACCTTGGTTCCCTCGAACATTTTCTCAACAGCTTCTTTAATCATGGTCTTGTTTGCCTCTGTGTGAACTAAGAAGGTGTATTTCTTCTCGCCCATGGCAGCCATGCTCTTTTCGGTTACGATTGGTTTCAGGATTACATCATAATACTTTACGTTTGCCATTATGCGTATACCTCCTCAATTGCTGCTGCAGAAGCTTTTGTAAGAATAAGGGTGTTGTATTTCAGCACGTCATATACATTGATTGTATTTGGCAGAGCTGTGATAACATCCGGAATGTTTTTTGCAGACATGGTTACGTTCTTGTCGTTGTCAGCCAGAACAACCATGGCCTTGGAAACATTTAAGTTATTCAGAACATTCTGCATTGCTTTTGTCTTGATTTCATCTAACTTCAGTTCGTCAAGAACAATCAGTTTGTTCTCCTGAACTTTGCTGGTAAGAGCGGACTTCAGAGCTGCTCTTCTTTCTTTCTTATTCATCTTAACGGAATAATCTCTTGGTGTGGGAGCAAATACAACTCCGCCGCCTGTCCACTGTGGAGCTCTTGTTGAACCCTGTCTTGCATGACCGGTTCCTTTCTGTCTCCAGGGTTTTCTTCCGCCGCCGGAAACTTCAGAACGTGTCTTTGCCTTCTGTGTTCCCTGACGATTATTTGCAAGCTGGCGAACAACGGCTAAATGTACTAAATGCTCGTTTACTTCAACACCGAACACCGCATCGTTTAATTCCATTGTTCCAACTTCTTTGCCTTCCATATTATAAACAGATACGTTTGCCATTTCTATGGTCCTCCTTTCCAACGAAAACTTTATTTGCCGCTTTTCACGGTTTCTTTGATAGTAACTAAGGATTTCTTAGGTCCCGGAACAGCGCCTTTTACTAACAGCAGATTGTTCTCAGCGTCTACCTTTACAACCTCAAGGTTCTGAACAGTTACTTTCACATGTCCCATCTGACCTGGCATCTTTTTGCCTTTGAATACCTTAGAGGGGTCGGAACAAGCGCCGTTGGAACCTGCATGACGGTGGTACTTAGAACCGTGAGCCATAGGTCCTCTGTGCTGTCCGTGTCTCTTGATAGCACCCTGGAATCCTTTACCTTTGCTGATTGCAGTAGCGTCAATCTTGTCGCCTGCAGCAAAGATGTCAGCTTTGATTTCCTGTCCCAATGTGTATTCGCCCTCTAATTTTAACTCTCTGACGAATCTTCTGCAGGAAACACCAGCTTTATCAAAGTGGCCTTTCATTGGCTTGTTTACAAGTCTTTCTTTCTTGTCTTCGTAGCCAACCTGTACTGCCTCATAGCCGTCATTGTCCATGGTCTTAACCTGTGTCACCACACATGGACCAGCCTGCAATACAGTTACTGGAGTTAACACTCCGTCTTCGTTGAAGATTTGAGTCATTCCGACTTTAGTAGCTAAGATTGCTTTCTTCATTTTTTACCTCCTGTGAATCTACAGCGGATTACACTGTGTTGTGCAATCATCCTAGACAAACAGTCGATATGCAGTAAGCACTTGATAAGGCAACGCCGCATCCAGTGCAAATCCACATCACGACACTCAATAAGGCCATGCCCCATTCAATGACGAGATGTCGCTTTATATCAACCTTGTAAGGATAATCTCTTGGTTAAACAGAATTATTTCTGTTTCATCTTGATATCGATGTACACACCTGCAGGCATCTCCAGTCTGGCCAGAGCGTCTACTGTTTTCTGTGTAGGTGCGATGATATCAATCAGTCTTTTATGAGTTCTCTGCTCGAACTGTTCTCTGGAGTCTTTGTACTTGTGTACAGCACGCAGAATAGTTACAACCTCTTTCTTTGTAGGAAGGGGAACCGGTCCGCTTACAGTTGCTCCGTTCTTCTTAACAGTTTCGATAATTTTGCCTGCAGACGCATCTACTAACTGATGGTCATAAGCTTTTAAAGTGATTCTCATTACTTGACTTGCCATAAAAAAAGTCTCCTCCTTTTCGCACTTTTTGTAGTACGACAAGCGGCGACTGTACACATTCCCGTGTGTGTCATCTCAAAGCTACACACACTCCCACCCCGTAGTGGTAAGTCTCTTGATGTAATACAGTGACTTGTCGTCAGTTTCCTAACTTGACATTCGCTCCACGGAAAACCTGCCATTTCGGCAGCAACCTCACGCTTCACAGCTATCATGTCACAGCAATTGTTAGTATAATCCAAGTTTTACCGGATTGCAAGGACTTTTTCACTTGTTTTGTATTTTTTTTGTATTTTTTTTCATACAAACCGGATACCCCAGCGACAATCCCTCTTTGGACAATAGTGCCCCACCATAGCTGCAGTCTGTCTTTCATATCTTTAGTGTATAGGGGCACTTTGTGCACTGAAGGTAGCAAAAGGCTGTTCCGGGAAATCTGTACTTCCCCTGGAACAGCCTTTTGTAATTCGTTATTATAAGAGTTTGGAATAATCCAGCAATGTCACGTCATTATCTTTGTCTTCCTTCACATCCGGGGCATCTCCTGCTGCCTGGGCTTTGGCTAAAAGCTCTTCCACTGTAGGTGCCTGGAGAACTGCATCTGGATTATATGCAGGTGCCTGGTCTTCCACATACATCTCTTCCTGAATTTCCTCTGAGATTTCCTGCGTCACTTCCGGTAAAATCTCCTGTGTCTGACCGGCCGGGAATTCCTCTTGTGTTTCTCCCGTCTGTACCGATTCCTCCTCTGATGCAAGGGAAGGTTCCTCTTCTGCTTCCGCCTCTTCTGCAATCACCTGGAATTCTGTTTCCTCCTGGTACCCTGTCTCAGCAGTTTCCAAACTTTCCTGGTTTTCTTCCGCAGCTCCCAAAGACGGTGAAGAAAGAGCTTCCTCAACGGCCTCAGGGTCAGGCATTACAATAGTAGCATCCTCCACCTGTTCCGGCTGGCTTACATTGGCTATGCCCATTGCTATAGAAGACATAGCGTCCTTCATAGCTTCGTCGAATTCCTGGTCCTCCTGAGCCGGAGCATCCGCTTCACCCTGAACCTGTTCCTCTTCTTCGTCCTCATCTTCATCCTCGTCATCCAACAGGCCCTTCCGTTCCAGCTTTCTGCGGCGCTTCTCTTCTTTCTTTAACCTTCTGCGCTCACGCCGGGACAGACGCTCTTCTTCCTCATCGTCCTCTTCTTCGTCGTCTTCCTCTTCATCCTCTTCGTCATCTTCATCGTCATCTTCGTCGTCTTCCTCTTTGTCCTTTCTCCAAACCTCGGAGAGAATAAAAAGAATGATGAGGAAAACAATGCCCAGTCCAATTACAACCAGGCCTTCAATACTCTGAAGAGCAATGGCAGCATATCCGATAAAGGGAACCACCAGCACCAGCTTCGGCACGGATTTTTGTATGGTAAGAGTTTCTTCATCACTGTTGCTGTTATAAATATCCTTTACCTTGTAGGCTCCTGCACTGGCATCCATATCTGTGATTTCATATATATAATCACTGGCGCCCTCGCTGTAGATAATGCGGTCTCCTTTTTCCAGAGTGCTGGCCTGCACCGTTCTTCCGTAGGCCACAGAGCCTATGGGAAGATTAGTATCTGTTTCTGTGTTGTCATTCATCACTGTATCCACCCCTGCAAAGGGAGGTACCAAAAGGGCAGCTGCCACCAGGATAGCAGCCAGAACCACCAGGTTCACAATTATTTTTAAAAATCTTGACATATCTATACTCCTAACTTTACAGCTCTGACGTATTTATATTAACATTTTTCGGCCAAGATGTATAGAGTCATTTCCTATATTTCTCTCAAAAAAGCACAATATCCTCTGTAGGCCTCATAGATATCCACCTTACCGGCAATCTCCCAGGGAGCGTGCATATTCAGTACAGCTACACCGCAATCAATAACTTCCATACCATAGTTAGCCAAAATATAGGCAATGGTTCCGCCGCCGCCTACATCTACCTTTCCCAACTCTGCGGTCTGGAAGGCCACCTTGTTGTCCTCCATTACCTTGCGGAGTTTGGCAATGTATTCCGGATTAGCGTCATTGGAACCTCCTTTACCTCTGGAACCTGTATATTTATTAAAGGTAATGCCATGCCCTAAGAAGGCTGCATTTTTCTTCTCCATTACCTCCGGGTAGTTAGGGTCAAAGGCAGCGCTCACATCAGAGGACAGCATCATGGAATTCTTCAGGGCTCTTCTCAGTGCCAGTTCGCTGTACTGTCCTGCGGCATTCATAACCTCTGCTGTGGTATTCTCGAAGAAACGTGACTCCATACCTGTAGCCCCCACGCTTCCAATCTCTTCTTTATCCACCAGAAGGCACACTGACGTGTATTTTACCTTATCCTGTGCCAGCATAGCCATGAAGGACGGATAAGCGCACCCTCTGTCATCATGTCCGTAAGCCATAATCATACTTTTGTCCAATCCGTAATCTCTGGCCTTGCCAGCAGGAACCACCTCAAGCTCTGCAGAGAGGAAATCTTCCTCTTCGATATCATACTTCTCCTTTAATATAGAAAGAATCTGTGCTTTTACCGGCTCTTCCTCTTTCCAAGCACATCCAGACTTTCCCCTTCTACCACCTCAGAAGCTTTTTTCTCTAACTGCTTGCCGGACAGGTGAATCAGCAGGTCTGAGATTCCCAGAACCGGGTCCTCGTCCTGCTCTCCGATCACCACAGGAATCACTTCCCCGCTTTTTTTCACTACCACGCCATGAAGAGCCATAGGCAGAGTCACCCACTGATATTTTTTCACACCGCCATAATAATGGGTATCCAAAAGGGCCAGCTCAGAATCTTCATATAATGGATTTTGTTTTAAATCTAATCTTGGAGAATCAATATGAGCGCCCAGTATCCGCATTCCCTTTTCCATGGGCTCTTCTCCTATCAAATACATTGCAAGGGTCTTTCCCATGTTATTAGCATACACCTTGTCTCCGGGCTTTAAGCTTTCTCCTGCTGCAATCACATCTTCCACGTTCCGGTAGCCTGCAGCCTTAGCTGCCTGCTCCATCTCGATTACACACTCTCGCTCTGTTTTGCAACGGCTCATAAAATTTTTATACTTCTCACAGAAATCAAAGATTTCTGTCTTGTCCTTATATTTTTTCCATGCGTTCTCAGTTTTCATCTCTAAAGAGCCTCCTTTATAGTTCGTATAATGCATCAGCCGGACTTGAAAAATCCCCGGATAGTCTGAGGATTCTCCGGCTCCTGTATCACCGATTCTACTACAACTCGCCTTTAATTGCAATGCCTCTTGCGTCAGAGAGAAGCTTCTTATATAATCTATATCATCAATTTCCCTACCCTCTGTGCAGATACCCTTTGTACACTGAGGGTACTAAGAAAAGAGGATAAAACGATGAAAAACACCATTAAAACTATAGAAGATTTGTCCCTGAACGCCTGGCCTTCTCATCAGATACAGCTTTACGATGGTTGGCTTTTACGCTTTTCTTATTTTTATACCCACCGTACCAACTGCATTGAACAGATAGGCTCTTCCTCCATTCCTCTGTCAGATAAGCTGGACTATTGTGAAGAGATATACGAAAAATGGGGAACTCCTGCTATCTATAAAATCACTCCCCTTATTAGCAGTGCCTTTGACCAGAAGCTTACCGCAAGAGGCTACCATACAGCCCACGTTACAGAAGTAATGACTATGGATTTAAACGGCGTTTCCTTTCCCCGGGGTTCTGTTTCTGTAACCCTGGCTCCCTCCATTTCTCCTGAATGGTTGGAGGCTCTATTTGCCTTAAAGGGAACGGACAATCCTATACACCGGCAGATTGTTCCCTCTATGTACGCTGCTATTCCCAAGGACACCATAGCAGCCTCTGTATGGGACAAAGGACAAATCATCGGAACCGGTCTGGGTATCCTGGACCGGGATTATATCGGCATCTATGCTATCCACGTCCGCAAAGACTGCCGCCGGGGACATATTGGGCGCTCCATCTGCCAGAGCCTTTTGCGGGCCGCTATGGAGCAGGGAGCCTCCCGAGCCTACCTGCAGGTGGTAAAAGGGAATCTTCCTGCAAAAAGGCTTTACGCCTCCCTAGGTTTTCAGGATTTCTATACTTACTGGTTCCGTCAGCAATATCACACAGCGCCTCAGGATAATCAGCCAGGAGAGCCCTGAATTTTAACCCAAAAAGCATAAAGCCCAATCAAAAATATCATTACCGAAAAAGCCGGGCCAACTCCCCAAGGTTCTTTGACCTTCCTGGGATTCGCCCGGCTTTTTGTTTTTATATTTTCTCTTTCATTTCCAAAAACAAGAAATATCCTTCTTTATATCTTGTTCCCTGATTTTCCATTTTAATCCTTTACTTTTTCCCTAAGTATTCCTCAATGCCCTGCATGGCTTCCTCTTCATCGGAACCTTCAATAGAAACGGTCACCTTTTCTCCGGCGTCCAGTCCAAGGCTCATCATGCCCATAATGCTTTTGGCATTTACCTTCTTCTCTTCGCTTTCCAGATAAATACTGCTGGAATACTGGCTGGCTACCTGAACAAGAAGTGCGATAGGTCTCGCCTCTAATCCGCTTGAAATTCCGATAGTAATTGGTTTTCTAATCATGCTTGCTCCTCCTTGACTCCTCTTAGCTGTTCTGCTATGCTGCTGATTTTCCGCAGCCTGTGATTCACCCCGGATTTTCCTACCGGCGTTGACAGAAGGGCTCCCAGTTCCTTTAAGGATGCCTGAGGATATTCCAGCCTCACCAGGGCTGTCTCCTCCAGATTTTCCGGAAGCCTGTGAAGTCCTACGGTATCCCGGATATAGATAATATCATCCATCTGTTTTACCGCTGCATTTACAGTCTTATTGATGTTCGCTGTTTCGCAGTTTACCTTTCTGTTCACATTGTTGCGGACCCCCTTAAATATCCTGACATTTTCCAGGTTCATAAGGGAAACCCCTGCTCCCATAAGGCCCAAGAGCTCTACGATTTGTGCGCCTTCCTTGACATAAACAACATCATACCTTTTCCGTTTTACAATCTTAGCGTCAATCTCAAAGGATTGTATCAGCTCCTGCATTTGTCTGGCCTTTTCTTCCGTGGTACACACAATCTCAAAGTGGTAAAACTTCTCCGGGTCGCTGATGGAACCGGCACATAAAAAAGCCCCTCGTAAAAACGCTCTTTTACAGCAGTTTTTCTGAACCACTATAGGATTGACCAGCCCACGCACAGGCACTGGTTTCAGGTCTACGCTCAGCAGTTTTACGGCCTGAAGAATCTTCACAGCCTCCGCCTGATTCTTTACGTCAATGGTAAATCGGTTGTTTTTCTTGCCTAATCGTTCATCAATAGAAACTACGCCCTCTATTCTAAACGTTTTTGTCAGTATTGTAAAGCACTTTCTTATAATGCTTTCATTTTCCGAGGAGACCCTCAGATTCAATTCTCCGGAAGAATTCCGGCATATTTCTCCCTCAAAGGCCAAAATAGCGGCCAGCTCTGCAATCCTGCAATGTCTGGCGCTGCCTATGTGGGCCAGAAGCTCTTCCTTTACGTTTCCGGAAAAAGACATTTCTTCCCATCCTTCTCTATATCTCTGTGCTCAATCCGAAGCCCGTACTCCTCGCTTTTTCCCAGACGCTGATACAGCTCATTGGCCAGCGTCACAGAGCGGTGCTTGCCTCCTGTACATCCCACTGCAATTACAAGCTGGGTCTTGCCCTCGGCTATGTAATTGGGAATCAAAAACCGAATCATATCCTCCAGCTTAGCAGAAAATTCATGAGCCAGCTCAAAGCCCATCACATAATCCCGCACCGGTTTGTCGTTGCCGCTTAAGGGTCTGAGACTTTCCAGGTAATAGGGGTTTGGCAGAAATCTTACGTCAAAAACCAGGTCTGCATCCTGAGGGATTCCGTACTTGAACCCAAAAGACAGCACCGTGACCATAAGGTTCTTAAACTTCCGGTTCTCCACAAAAATCTTCTCCAGCTCTGCCTTCAGTTCCCTGGTAAGAAGCTTGCTGGTATCTACCAGATAATCTGCATACTGTTTCAGGTATTTAAGCCGCTCCCTCTCCTGGCGGATTCCCTCATCTACACGTCCGTTGCCGGACAGCGGATGGCTTCTTCTGGTCTCCTTATACCGCTTCACCAAAGTAGCGTCATCCGCCTCCAGAAACAGGATTTCCGCACGGGTTCCCGGATACTTGATTTTCTCCAGTACAGATTCCAGCTCACCCAGGGATTTTCCGCTTCTCACGTCAACTCCCACAGCTACCCTTTCGATTTCTCCCGGGCCGCTGTCCTTAATAAGCTGTATAAACTTTTCAATGAGAGGAACCGGCAGATTATCCACACAAAAATATTCCATGTCCTCCAGCATTTTAAGTGCTGTAGACTTTCCTGCCCCGGACATTCCCGTTACAATTACAAACCGCATATCTCCTCCTAAAATTCTCCCAGGAATTTTACCTCTGTTTCCAGCGTAACTCCGAACTTATCCTTTACCTGTCTTTGTACTTCCTGAATCAGTGCTTTTACATCAGCGGCAGTGGCCCCTCCTTTATTCACCACAAATCCGCAGTGCTTCTGGGAAACCTGGGCACCTCCGATGCTGAAGCCTCTTAATCCTGCGTCCATAATCAGCTTTCCCGCAAAATATCCTTCAGGGCGTTTAAAGGTACTGCCTGCGCTTGGCATTTCCAAAGGCTGCTTATCCACCCGCTTCTGTTTTAATTCTTCCATGGTCTTTCGGATTTCTTCTTGCTCTCCAAAAGCCAGTTCCATGCAAGCGGACAATACGATATAGCCCTTTTCCTTCACCACACTGGTCCTGTATCCCAGCTTCAGTTCGTCCTTACTCAACGTCAGAACCTCTCCCTGGGCGGTCATGACCTCCACCTCTTTCAGGATATCTTTCATCTCTCCGCCGTAGGCCCCGGCATTCATTACCACTGCTCCTCCCAGGGTACCCGGAATCCCGGCGGCAAATTCCATGCCTGTCAGGCCATTCTCTAAGGCCTGAGCCGCAATTTTAGACAAAAGCGCTCCTGCCTGAGCCCGGAGAATCCTGCCTTCTGTCTGAATATGGCTGAGATTCTTCCATATCTGAATCACAACTCCCCGGTATCCCTTGTCGCTGACCAGCAGATTACTTCCGTTCCCCAAAATAAAAAAAGGAAGATTTTCCTGCCGGCATATGGCGATGGCTTCTGAAAGTTCCCCTGTACTGTGGGGACAGAGGTAAAAGTCCGCAGGCCCTCCAATGCGAAAAGTGGTATGCTTTCTCATGGGTTCATCCCGCTTTACGTTATCACTGCCCAAACATGCACAGAATTTATTTTCTATGGTCTGATTATTCATTTTAATTTAAATTCCCCTTTATTTTTTGTATTTATACCGATTAAATCCTTGATAACTTCCCCGGCTATCATCAATCCCGCCACTCCCGGCACAAAAGATACGCTGGCCGGTACCGGTCGGCCGGTGCCGCTTCTCACTTCAGCAGCCTCCTGGGTTCCCTCTGTTTTCAGGCCCTGCCGTCTCCGTTTCTCCTTCGGAGGGATTTCCGTGGAAAACAAAACCTTTACCTTCTTAATCCTCCGTTTCTTCAGCTCTGCCCGCATAACTTTAGCCAGCGGGCATACACTGGTCTTGGAAATATCCGCAATCTGAAAGCAGGAGGGATCCAGCTTGTTTCCGGTTCCCATACAGGAAATAATGGGTACCCCTGCTTCCTTGGCCTTCTCTATCAAAAGCAGCTTGGCAGAAACCGTATCCACAGCGTCCACAATATAGTCAAAAGCCGTAAAATCAAATAAATCCGCAGTCTTATCTCCAAAAAACGTGTCATATGTATGGACTACAGCCTCCCGGTTGATATCCATAATCCGCTCTTTTTCCACTAACACCTTCTTTTTTCCCATGGTAGAGCGCAAAGCCACCAACTGTCTGTTCAGATTGGTAAGGCTTACCTGGTCGTGGTCCACCAGAGTCAGAGTTCCCACTCCTGCCCTTGCCAGGGCTTCCACCACATAGGTTCCCACTCCGCCGATTCCAAATACCGCTACCCTGGAATCCGCCAGACATTTCAGTCCTTCTTTTCCTAATAGTTCTTCTGAGCGTGAGAATGCGTGAAGCATTATCCCATTCCTCCTGTAAACACCTTTTTCTTGAAACGCATTTTTATAGGGTTGCCCCATGATGGAAACAGAATTCCCCTCATGTGACAGCCCCTCCTTTATCTCAATTTTTTTGTTGTGGTCTATTATACTATCTTTCCCGGAAAATGTATAGCTTAGTTTTTCATCTTTGGTTTAAAAATCAAACTGGCCAGGTACCCGAAAATAAGGGCTGCGGAAATCCCCACTGCACTGGCTGTAAAACCTCCCTTAAAGATTCCCAGAACGCCCTCCTCCAGAATCGCTTTTTTCACGCCTTTGAAAAGAGTATTTCCGAAGCCCAGCAGGGGAACGCTGGCCCCTGCCCCTGCAAAGTCTATTAGCTTATCATAGAGTCCCAGACTCCCCAGAAGAGCTCCTGTGCAGACCAAAAGCACCATAACTCTTCCCGGAAGCATCTTTGTCTTTTCTAAAAGTATCTGTACCAGAGCGCAGATAAGTCCTCCCACCCAGAATGCCTGAATATAATCCATGATGTCCTCCTCTAGCAATGTTCTATAACAACAGCCTGGGCTATGCCCGGAACGCTCT
>CABSEJ010000102.1 GCA_902476765.1 uncultured Blautia sp. | reverse complement strand
ATTACTGTCCGGGAGTAAGCTCTTTTTCCGGAGCTGCCTCTGCCCTGAATCTGGAGTATACCCTTCCCGGTGTATCCCAGAGTGTGGTGATTACCCGTATGGCAGGAAGAACGCCGGTGCCGGAAAAAGAAAGTATAGAATCCTTTGCTTCCCATCAGGCCACAATGGTTATCTTTTTAAGCACAGGTATGCTGAAAGAATTGTCTGAAAGGCTGATAGAGGGAGGCTACCAGGCAGATACACCGGCAGCTATTGTCTATAAAGCTACCTGGGAAGATGAAAAGAAATTTGTCTGTACCGTGGGAACTCTGGAAAAGACTGCACGGGAAAATCAGATTACAAAAACAGCTTTGATTTTAGTAGGGGATGTGGTGGCTCATGGCTCCTATGACAGGTCTAAGCTTTATGACCCGGAATTTACTACAGAATTCAGAAAAGGAACAAAGTAAAATCTGTGGGGAAAACAGGGATAACCTGGAAAATACGAGGTGAGAGGATGAAAATAGCAATCATTAGTTTTAGTCGGGCCGGGTACCGGCTCAGTGAAATGATTTATTGGGTGCTGAAGGAGAGAGGCTATCAGGTGGCTTCTTATACAAAAAGCAAGTATACCAAAAAAGTGCTGGATGAATCTCAGCTAGAGGAAGATTCAAAGGATTTCCGGAATGTGAAAGATTTTGCCAAGCCGGTAGACGAATCTATCCGGGAATGGACGGGACGCAGATTCAGGGACTGCGATGCCATAGTTTTTATCGGTGCCTGCGGAATCGCTGTGCGCAGTATAGCGCCATTTGTGAAGAGTAAGAAACAGGACCCGGCAGTGGTGGTTGTAGATGAACAGGGAGAATTTTCTATTTCACTTTTATCCGGACATATAGGAGGGGCCAATGAGCTGGCTCAGGAGGTTGCGGAAATCGTCCATGGACAGGCAGTGGTAACCACAGCTACAGATATTAACAAAAAATTTGCAGTGGATATTTTTGCGAAAAAGAATGGCTGTTATATATCAGATATGGATTTGGCTAAGGAGGTATCTGCTGCTCTGCTGGCAGGTAAAGAAGTGGGATTTGCCAGCGATTTTCCATGGCTGGGAGAAATCCCGGAAGGACTTACCCTGTGTGAGGAGGGAAAGGAAAAACCGGAAACGGGAATCTATGTAACCAGCAGTTATATGGAGCATCCTTTTGTTCATACCCTTTATCTGATTCCCAGAGTTATCACTACAGGAATGGGATGTAAAAAGGATACGCCTAAAGCAACAGTAGAGCGAGTTGTGCGAAGAGCCTGCGACGAGCTGCTGATTCCTTCTGTTGCCATGGAGCAGGTGGCCAGTATTGATTTGAAAAAAGAGGAGCCGGGAATCCTGGAATACTGCAAAGAGAGAAATCTTCCTTTTGTAACCTACAGCGCAAAGGAGCTGGAGGAGGTAGAGGGTACCTACGCCCAATCTCCCTTTGTTCAGGAAGTGACAGGTGTGGACAATGTGTGTGAGAGAGCGGCTCTTTTAGGCAGCAGCCAGGAGGGAAAAGGAAGACTGATACAGAGAAAATATGCCCAGGACGGAGTGACGGTTGCTCTGGGCATGAAGAAATGGAGTGTGGAATTTGAATAAGGTATACATAGTAGGCATCGGACCTGGGGCCTATGAAAAAATGACAATTGAAGCAGCAGAAGCTTTGAAAAACAGCGATGTGATTATCGGCTATACAGTATATGTGGATTTGGTAAAAGAGCATTTCCCCGGAAAAGAATTTATGACCACTCCAATGAAAAAAGAAGTGGAACGGTGTATCCTGGCTTTCCAGGAAGCGGAAAAAGGAAAGACTGTATCCATGATATGCAGCGGAGATGCAGGGGTATACGGTATGGCAGGCCTTATGTACCAGGTGGGAGAGAATTATCCTCAGGTACAGCTAAAAGTCATCCCGGGTGTTACGGCAGCCACAGCAGGAGCGGCTGTTTTAGGAGCCCCTTTGATTCACGATTTTTGCCTAATCAGTCTCAGTGATTTGCTGACTCCATGGGAGAAAATTGAGGCCAGGCTTTTGGAAGCTTCTAAGGCGGATTTTGTTATCTGTCTGTACAATCCTTCCAGCAGGAAGCGCCACGACTATTTGCAGAAGGCCTGTGATTTAATGCTGGAGCATAAGTCCCCGGATACCGTCTGCGGCATTGTGGGGAATATCGGAAGAGAGGGAGAGGACTGGAAGCTTATGTCTCTGAGAGAGTTGAGAGAGGCTCAGGTGGATATGTTCACAACAGTATTTGTGGGGAACTCCCAGACCAGAGAAATCAATGGAAAAATGGTAACGCCCAGAGGATATAAGGATGTGTAAGGTAATTGTTTTCGGCGGAACCACAGAAGGCCGGCACCTGGCCAAGTTCCTGGAAAAACGAAAAATTCCCGCCCATATCTGCGTGGCTACTGCCTACGGAGAGGAGCTGCTGCCAGAGGGAGAGGGATTGGAAATTTCCCACAATCCTTTTGGACTGGAGGAAATGAAAACCCTGTTTTTGGAAAAGGGTCCCCAAATGGTTATTGATGCTACCCATCCTTATGCTGCCCAGGTAACGGAGAATATCCGACAGGCCTGCAGGGAAACCAAGGCTCCCTATGTCCGGGTGCTGCGGGAGGGTGGAGAAGAAAAAGCAGGAGAAGGATGGCTTTTTGCAAAAAATGTGGAAGAGGCTGTAGAGATTTTAAAGGACACCCAGGGAAATATTCTGGTTACCACCGGAAGTAAGGAAGCAGAAAAGTTTACAGCCCTGCCCGGTTATGAGGAAAGAGTTTTTCTCAGGGTACTGTCTCTGCCTAAGGTGGTGGAACAGTGCGGAAAACTGGGCTTTCAGGGGCGAAATCTGATTTGCATGCAAGGTCCTTTTTCCAAGGAATTAAACAAAGCCATGATAGAACAGTATGCCTGTAAGTATCTGGTGACGAAAATGTCAGGAGCCACAGGAGGTTTTCAGGAGAAAATAGAGGCAGCTCAGGAATGCGGCTGTATTCCTGTTGTCATCGGAAGGCCTCTGCAGGAGGAGGGGATGTCCCTTTCTCAGTGTAAGAGACTTTTATGCCAAGCCTTTGGACTGAAATCCCAGGCAGAAATTTCCCTGGTGGGAATCGGAATGGGAAGCAGGGAGTCCATGACTGGTCAGGCGGTTCGTGCCATAGAAGAAGCCCAGCTTCTGATTGGGGCCGGAAGGATGGTAGAAGCCTGTAAAAGACCGGGTCAGGAGGTTTATCAGGCTTATGACAGCCAGGAGATTGCCGCCTATATCCGGGAGCATCCGGAGTATGACAAAATTGCGGTGGCTCTTTCCGGAGATGTAGGCTTTTTCAGTGGCGCCAGAAAGCTGAAGGACGCTATCCAGGGAAAGGTAACCCTGGTGTGCGGAGTATCTTCAGTGGCTTATTTCTTTAGCTGTTTAGGGAAACCCTGGGAGGACGTACTGATAACCAGTGCACACGGAAGAGAGACGGATTTGGTTTCGCTTATCCGGCATAATCCCAAAGTTTTTTCTATCCTGGGAACCAGGGACGGAATCCGCAGGTTAGCCGGAAAGCTGCTGGATTTGGGACTGGAAGAGGTAAAAATCTATACCGGGGAACGGCTGTCCTATGAGGACCAGATAATAAGGACAGGATGCCCCAGAGATTTTTTGGAATATGATGCTGATTCTCTCAGCGTAATTTATGTGGAAAATAAAAGCTATGAAAAGCTCCTGGCAGTTCACGGAATCCGGGACAGTGAATTTCTCCGGGATAAAGTGCCCATGACAAAAGAAGAGGTGCGTACCGTTTCCTTGTCTAAACTGGGGCTTTGGGAGGATTCGGTATGCTACGATGTGGGAGCAGGCACTGGTTCCGTATCTGTGGAGATGGCTTTGCGAGCCTGTAAAGGCCGGGTCTACGCCATTGAAAAGAAGCCGGAGGCCGGTGAGCTTATAAAGAAAAATAAAAGAAAATTCGGTACGCAGAATCTTAGCATCATTGAGGGTATGGCCCCGGAGGCTCTGAAGGAACTGGAACCTCCAACCCATGTGTTTATGGGGGGCTCCTCCGGAAATATGAAAGCCATTTTAGAGACAGTTCTGGAGAAAAATCCCCAGGTGAGAATTGTGATAAACTGTATTGCCCTGGAAAGCATTTCACAGGCTTTAGACTGTATGAAAACCCTTCCTGTGGAGGATGTGGAAGTTATACAGCTTGCTGTCAGCAGAGGGAAGCTTTTAGGACCATATCATATGATGATGGGAGAAAATCCTATTTATATTCTATCCTGCAGAGGAAGAAAAGAGAGGAATTAACATGGAGCTGCCACGTTTTCTATTAACAGCCGGAGCCAGCGGGAGCGGAAAGACACTGTTGACCTGCGGGATTCTCCAGGCTTTAAAAAACAGAGGCCTGCAGGTGGCCTCCTTTAAATGCGGGCCGGATTATATAGACCCCATGTTTCATACCAAGGTTATCGGCACAAGGTCCAGAAATCTGGACGCCTTTTTTGCCGGAGAAAATACCCTGCGGTATCTTCTGGGAAGAAACAGCCGGGGCTGCAATCTGGCAGTGATAGAAGGAGTTATGGGGTATTATGACGGAGTGGGAGGCACCACAGTAAGGGCCAGCGCCTATGATGTGGCCAGAATTACCGATACTCCGGCTGTGCTGATAGTAAACAGCAGGGGGATGAGCCTTTCCATTGCTGCTTATATTCAGGGATTCCTAAAGTACCAGTCTGACAGCCGCATAGCCGGAGTGATATTAAACCAGATGTCTCCCATGCTTTATCCCAGGATGAAGAAGCTCATAGAGGAGCAGTGCGGGGTAAAGGTTTACGGATATGTGCCAAAGGTGGAGGACTGTGTCATAGAAAGCCGTCATTTAGGACTGGTATTGCCAGAAGAAATCGAAGATTTAAGAGAGAAATTAGACCGGCTGGCCGGAATTCTGGAGAACTCATTGGATTTAGAAGGGCTTTTAAGCCTGGCCGGCCGTGCACCCTCTCTTTCCTGGGAGTTGTGGGAACAAGAGGCAGCAGGATATTGGAGCCAGAATTCAGGGGAGAAAATAAAGAACATAAAGGCAAAAAGGCCTCTGCGTATTGGCTTGGCAAAGGATGAGGCCTTTTGCTTTATGTATGAGGACAATTTGCAGCTTTTAAAGGATATGGGGGCTGAATTAAAGGAATTCTCCCCTATTCATGACAGAACTTTGCCTTCGGCACTGGACGGACTGCTGCTTTACGGCGGTTATCCGGAGCTGTTCGGAAAAGAGCTGGAGGAAAACAGGGAAATGCGGAACTCTCTGAAGAAAGCTCTTGACGGAGGGATGCCTGTTATGGCCGAGTGCGGCGGCTTTCTCTATCTTCATGAAACCTTTGAGGACATGGAGGGCCGGGAACGGGCCGGCGTGGGAAAGATAAAAGGAAAAGCCTATAAAACGCCAAGGCTGTCCAGATTTGGCTATATTACCCTGGAGCAGAATAAAAAGGTTTTCGGGGCAGAGACAGGCTCTTGTCCTGCCCATGAGTTTCATTATTTTGATTCAACCAACTGTGGGGAAGATTTTCTGGCAGTTAAGCCGGAAAGCAGCCGGAGCTGGAAATGTATCCATGCAGACGATACCATGCTGGCAGGTTTCCCCCATTTTTATTACTGGGGCAATCCAAGACTTCCAAAGGCCTTTCTGGAGGCCTGCGGCAGATACAGAGAGAAAAGGAGGAGAAAAGATGAACTTACAGGAAGCGTTAGAGAAAATCCAGCCTCTGAACCAAGAGGTTATGGAAGAAACCAGAAAAAGGTGGGACAGTATTGCCCATCCTCTTCACAGTCTTGGAAAGCTTGAAGATATGGTGGTTCAGATTGCCGGGATTATTGGCAGTCCGGATGTGCAGATAAAAAAGAGAGTTCTGGTTCCCATGTGTGCGGACAACGGTGTGGTGGAAGAAGGCGTCACCCAAACCGGACAGGAAATTACGGCACTGGTAGCAGAAAGCTTTTTAAAGACCAGAGCGGCCTCCAGCCTCATGTGTAGAAGCGTTGGCTGTGATATTTTTCCCATTGATGTGGGAGTTGCGGTAGACGTCAGTATTTTTAACCGGAAAATAGCCTATGGAACCAAAAATATGGCAAAGGAGCCGGCTATGACAAGAGAGCAGGCTGTGAAAGCCATTGAGGTGGGAATTGAGGCGGTCCAGATGATGAAGGATAAGGGCTACCAAATTATTGCCACAGGAGAGATGGGTATCGGAAATACAACGACCAGCAGCGCAGTGGCCTCCGTGCTTCTGGATATGCCGGTGGAGACCATGACGGGAAGAGGAGCAGGACTTTCTACAGAAGGATTGCAGCGGAAGATTAAGGCTATCAAAACTGCTATTTCTCTCCATAAACCTAATCCCCAGGACCCGGTAGATGTGCTGGCTAAGGTAGGAGGATTTGACATTGCCGCCATAGCAGGTATGTTTATCGGCGGTGCGGCTCTCCATATTCCGGTAGTGATTGACGGGGTTATTTCTGCTACAGGAGCTTTGGCTGCAGCAGCTTTAAGTCCTGTTTCCAGGGATTATATGCTGGCCTCCCATGTATCTAAGGAGCCGGCCGGAGCTCTTCTTCTGGAAAAACTGGGAAAAGAAGCTCCTCTGCACTGTGATATGTGCCTTGGAGAAGGTACGGGAGCCTTGAATCTGTTTCCCCTTCTGGATACAGGATTGGCGGTTTACTATGGAATGAGTGATTTTGGAAATTTCGGTATGGAGGCTTATAAGCCGCTGCAATAAAAGGAGTACAGACATGATTACGTTGATAACAGGAGGCAGCGGCAGCGGGAAGTCCGCCTATGCGGAAGAAAGGATTACCGGTTTCGGAAACAGAGAGAGAATCTATATTGCCACTATGTATCCTTTTGACGAAGAGAGCCGCCAGAGGGTAAAACGGCACCAGGCTATGCGGGAAAAGAAAAATTTTCAGACCATAGAGTGTTATACAGGCTTAAAAAATTTGGAAATCTCCAAGGGAGCCAATGTACTTTTGGAGTGTATGTCAAATCTGGTGGCCAATGAAATGTTCCGCCAGGATGGGGCAGGGGAACGTACAGTGCAGGAAATTCTGGAGGGAATCCGGAAGCTGGCCGGACAGGCCCGGGAGCTGGTGGTGGTCACTAATGAGATTTTTTCTGACGGTATCTGCTATGACCCTGAGACGACAAGATACCAGACCTATCTGGGAGAAATAAACCGCTGGCTGGGGAAATGGGCCGGGCAGGTAATTGAGGTGGTCTACGGAATTCCCATATATTTAAAAGACAATAGAAAAGAGGAACAACTCAATGAAGCAGCTTTGGAACAGTTTTAAAATTGCTTTTGCCATGTATTCCAAAATTCCTATGCCCCAAAGCCATTGGACCAAGGAAAATATGCGGTATATTATGTGCTTTTTCCCTCTGATTGGTGTGGTAATCGGGGCTCTTACCTGGCTGTGGGGACTGTTGGGATTGAAGCTTGAGGTAAATCACAGCTTTTATGCAGTGGTGCTGCTGCTGATACCGGTGGCCGTTACGGGAGGAATTCATTTGGACGGACTTCTGGATACCTCAGACGCCCTCCATTCTTACCAGCCCAGAGAACGGAAGCTGGAGATTTTGAAGGATTCTCATGCAGGAGCCTTTGCCATTATCACAGCCTGTGTGTATTTTCTTTTTTATCTGGGATTATACCATGAGATTAGTTTAAAGGGACTTCCTGTGGTTTGTCTGGGATTTGTACTGTCCAGGGCTTTAGGAGGATTTTCCATAGCTGCTTTTCCCATGGCCAAGAATACAGGATTGGCCGCCACTTTTTCTGACAGTGCCCAAAAGCAGTGTGTAAAGGTGGTCTGTCTTGCCTATGGCTGTGTGGCAGGCTTGCTGATGTTGGTATACCATCCCCTGGTTGGAGGCTGCGCTTTGCTGGCTGCGGCTTTGGAATACCTTTATTATTACCGGGTTTCCATGAAAGAGTTTGGCGGCATTACCGGGGATTTGGCAGGGTTTCATATGCAGCTTTGCGAGCTTGCCATTACCCTGGGTGCCGTAGTGGGAGAAATCATAGGAAGAGGAATGTAATACAAAATATGAAGCTGATTATCGGAGGAGCCTTTCAGGGCAAAAAGGAATATGTAAAAACCAGATTTGGGATAAAGGAGCAACAGATGAAGGATGGGGCTGACGCTGCTTATGAGGATATTTTTCAAGCCCCTTGTCTGTACCATTTCCACGAATGGGTAAAAAAGGCCCTGAAAGAGAATTGGGATTTAGAAAATCTGGAAGAGAAGCTTATGGAAAGAAATCCGGGAATTCTGGTAATTTCTAATGAGCTTGGATACGGAGTGGTACCGGTGGAAGCATTTGACCGGAAATACAGGGAATGTACAGGACGGCTATGCACAGCCTTGGCTAAAAAAAGTGATGAAGTTATACGGGTTGTGTGCGGAATCGGGATGGTGATTAAGAATGGCTGAGATATTTTTAATTCGCCACGGAAAGACCAGGGGAAACCTGGAGGCCCGTTATATTGGGGCCAGAACTGACGAACCTCTCTGTCAACAGGGGATAGAGGAATTAAAAAGCAGAAAATATCCCCGGGCAGACCAGGTATTTGTCAGCCCTATGAAAAGATGCAGGGAGACAGCGGGGATACTCTATCCTAAGCTTGAGGCAAAGGAGTGTTCCCTTTTAAGGGAATGTGATTTCGGGGAATTTGAAAACCATAATTATAAGGAGCTTTCGGGAAATCCGACCTACCAGGCCTGGATTGACAGCGGCGGAACCCTGGCTTTTCCAGGGGGAGAGAGTGCCCAGGCCTTTCAGGAACGGTGCCAGAAAGGCTTTGCCCTCTGTGTGGAGGAGATGTTTCAGACCCAGACAGACAGGGCGGCTTTGGTGATTCACGGAGGCACCATCATGAGCATCCTCAAGGGTTATGCCAGGCCCAGGGGAGAGTATTTTAAATGGCAGATAGAAAACGGCGGTTATTACCGTCTGACTCTGGATAAACAGCAGTGGGAGGCAGAAAAGCTTATCCTCTCTGTGGAGAAAGGAACTTGTAGTGATGATGAAATGGACAGCTTTAGCTATGATGATAGGTTTTCTGGCTGATTTGATTTTTGGGGACCCCAGGTGGCTTTATCATCCGGTGCGGCTTATAGGTAAGGAGATTTCTTTTTTGGAAAAAAAGCTAAGAGCCATTTTTCCTAAAACCCCAAAAGGAGAGTTTCAGGCAGGCATCTGGATGGCTGTTATTATCTGTATTTCCTGGACTCTTATCCCTCTGGGACTGGTATGGCTGGGATACAGGATAAATCTGATTTTTGGAATTCTTCTGGAAAGTTTCCTCTGCTACCAGATGCTGGCTACACGATCTTTGAAGGATGAGAGTATGAGGGTGTACCGGGAACTGAAAAAGGGAGACTTACCGGGAGCCAGGCATGCGGTTTCCATGATTGTGGGCCGGGATACTGAGAATCTTACAGAGGAAGGGGTGGCCAAGGCAGCAGTGGAAACTGTGGCAGAAAACACTTCAGACGGAATCATTGCCCCTCTCTTTTACATGGCCATAGGTGGACCGGGGCTGATGTTTCTGTATAAAAGCATCAATACCATGGATTCTATGGTGGGGTATAAAAATGAAAAATATCTGTATTTCGGAAGAGCCGGAGCAAAGCTGGACGATGTGTCCAATTATATTCCGGCCCGTGTATCAGCACTTCTGATGACGGCAGGAGCCTGGCTGGGAAGAATGAAGGCCGGAAACGCCTGGAAAATTTTTGTGAGAGACAGATATAACCATGCAAGCCCCAATTCCGCCCAGACAGAGGCTGTAATGGCCGGAGCCCTGGAAATCCAGCTGGCCGGAAATGCCTGGTACTTTGGAAAGCTGTATGAAAAGCCTACCATAGGAGACCCCATAAGGAAGATTGAATATGAGGATATTCGCCGGGCTAACCGGCTTTTATATATTTCTGCTTTTCTGGCTGTGCTTCTGTTTGCAGGAATCCGGCTGGGTATTATGGGGATTTTTTCCCTGATTTAGAGGTGAAAGGATGAAAGAGAAACATATACACGGCGGGGATGTTTACCGCAGGCCGGGGATTCTGGATTTTTCCGCTAACTGCAACCCTTTCGGAACCCCTTCCGGCGTTATAGAAGCCGGAGCCGAAGCTATGGGGAAAATATGCTGTTATCCGGATGTGGAATATCAAAGGCTGCGGCAGGCCCTGGCAGAAGAGGAGGAAGTTCCGGGAGACTGGATTATCTGCGGGAACGGAGCTGCTGACCTGATTTTCAGTCTGGTACTGGCGAGAAAGCCTAAAAAGGCCCTTCTGGCAGCCCCAAGCTTTGCAGAATACAGCCAGGCTTTAAAGGCTTTGGGATGTGAGATTCAGTACCACTATCTGAAAGAAGAGGAAGGTTTCCGGCCGGGAGAGGATTTTATAGAGGCAGTGACAGAGGAAACTCAGCTGGTTTTTTTCTGTAATCCTAACAATCCTACAGGAACTGCTTCTTCAAAAGAGTATGTATACAGATTGGCCCAGCAGTGCCGCAGGAAGCAGGTCTTTCTGGCTGTGGACGAGTGCTTTAATGATTTTTTAGAAAAACCTGAGGATTATAGTATGAAGTCCTATTTAGACCGGTTTCCCGGTATGCTGCTTTTGAAGGCTTTTACGAAGAAATATGCCATGGCAGGAATCCGCCTGGGCTACGGTTTATGCTCAAACCAAGAGATTTTGGAAGAAATGAGAGCAGTAATGCAGCCCTGGAGTGTGTCCTTAGTAGCTCAGGAGGCAGGTATAGCGGCCCTGAGAGAAAAAGAATATGTGAGAACCACTCTGGCGAAGATTAGAGGGGAAAGAAATTTTCTCATGGAAAATATGAGAAAGCTGGGATATTTTCTCTTTGATTCCCAGGCCAATTACATTTTTTTCAAGGGGCCTTCGGGTCTGGAAAAATTCTGCCTGGACAGGAATATCAGTATCCGGGACTGCAGCAATTATGAGGGACTTGGCAGGGGCTATTACCGGGTAGCCGTGCGGACCAGAGAGGAAAACCAAAAGCTGCTGCAGGTTTTGCAGGAAGGGGCAGAAAAATACAGAGAGGAAAGGTAGAAAGACTATGGCAAAGGCAATTATGATACAGGGAACCATGTCTAATGCAGGAAAAAGTCTGTTGGCGGCAGGTCTCTGCAGGATTTTTAAACAGGATGGATACAGGACGGCGCCTTTTAAATCCCAAAATATGGCTCTGAATTCTTTTATTACAGAGGAAGGGCTGGAGATGGGAAGAGCCCAGGTTATGCAGGCCGAGGCCGCAGGCATCAAACCCTCTGTCTTAATGAACCCTATTTTATTAAAGCCTACCAACGATACGGGAAGTCAGGTTATTGTCAATGGAGAAGTGCTGGGAACCATGAGCGCCAGAGAATTTTTTGCTTTCAAAAAGCAATTGATTCCCAAAGTAATGGAGGCATATCATGAGCTGGAAAAGGATTACGATATTCTGGTGATTGAGGGAGCCGGAAGTCCGGCGGAAATCAATTTGAAACAGGAAGATATTGTAAATATGGGTATGGCAAAGCAGGCCAAGGCCCCGGTGCTTCTGGTAGGAGATATTGACAGAGGAGGCGTATTTGCTCAGCTGGTGGGCACGGTGTCTCTTCTGGAGAAGGAAGAGCAGCAGATGATAAAAGGCCTGATTATCAACAAGTTTCGGGGGGATAAAACCATACTGGACCCGGGCTTGGAGATGCTGGAAGAAAAAACAGGGATTCCCGTGGTGGGAGTAGCGCCCTATATGGAGCTGGAGGTAGAGGACGAGGACAGTCTGACAGAACGTTTTTCC
>CABSEJ010000101.1 GCA_902476765.1 uncultured Blautia sp. | reverse complement strand
ACACTCGAAAAAGCATACTGCGCAATTGGTCCAGCTATTTATCGAACGATGTACTAAAGGATTCCCACTCCCCAGACCAACTTTGCCAGGTTTTTTACCAGGCACTGGATAAGAATCAGGACAAGGATTATATACAAATATTTATCTGAATATTTCATTCCTATCCTAAGCCTTCCTCCCGACAGTATCTCTATGGTATGACTTATCATAAACCACAGATAAAGAGCCCCTGCCAAAGGAACTGCAGGATGATATATAAAGGAGGCTCTCAGGTGTCCGGCAAGCAGCTCTTTCACCGCTCTTGTTCCGCCGCACCCCGGACAGTAAAGGCCTGTCCATTTATGGAAATAGCAGGGAGGCAAAGAAAACTCTACATGCAGAAAATGGGAGACAAGCAGACAAAAAGCCCCTATACCCAATAGTATAAGACCGCACACATATATTCCCATTTCCTGCCCCCGGCGTTCCCTTTTCTTCATCATGACCTCCTTGATGTTGTTTCCTTTAAAGTATAACATACAAAGTCAAATCCCCCGATGCAGGCATGCGGGGCATCAATTTAGCGGCGATGCAAGCATCGGGGTATTAGACCCTTGCGGCGGGTCTACGTTCCACTTCGGTCGGTGCTCGCAGGAATAAAAAACCGGAGATTTTTCACAATATTTATAAGATTGGAGATTTTATCTATGAAACGTTCTTCCTCACAACTGAAAGCCCTGGCCAGAGCCAGCCTAAGCGGCCAATGGGGCCTTCCCATTGGAGCTTCCCTGCTGGCTTCCCTGGGCTCTCTGATTCCCAGCATGATTATCACCGGACTGCTGGACCCTTACAGTACAGTCAGTATCATCACCTGCCAGATTCTGGTCTATGTAGTCAGTATCCTGATATCTCTGCTGCAGACCGGCTATATCCGCCTGCTTCTGCATATGAACCGGAGAGAGACCTGCAGCCTGAAGGATTTGATTTATCCTTATACTGCCCATCCAGACAGATTCCTGGTGGTAAGCCTGATTCTTGTAATGGCAGGCGCAGTTCTTTCTCTGCCCTTTACGATTCTCAGCTATCAGGAGACTGACCTGGCAGCCGGCGCTACTTTAAGTTTAATTGCCATGCTCGTCCAGTCCCTGACCAGCATTATCCTGGCATTGTTCTTCGGGCTTGCCAATTACCTTCTGCTGGACAATGAGGATATGGGAGCTGCCCAGGCTCTGAAAGAAAGCTGCCGTCTGATGAAGGGAAACAAAGGCCGTTATCTGTACATCACCTTCAGCTTCATTCCCCTTGCTCTGGTCAGCATCTTTACCTGCTACATCGGCCTTCTGTGGCTGACTCCCTATATGTCCGTCACCATGGCCTATTTCTATATGGATGTAACAGGGGAGCTGGACAATCCAAAACCGCCCCGCCAGCCGGAGCCTGAAGCTCCCAGAGTGGAGGACTACTATTAAAGAAGTCTACCTTCAGTGTAAAAAGGGGTAAGCGCCCCTTATACACTGAGTGTACGATTAAATATAGGAATGAAAACGAATCCTGCTTTGCAGGATTCTCCGCCTGGGTTGGGTCGCTTTAGCGACATAACTCCTCTCCGCCGCAGTACGCTCCTGCCCAGAGAGCTTTTTATTCTATAGGAAATTCAAAAGAATTTACTATAGAATAAAAATAAAGGTCTGTCACATTAAACAGAATATATGTTTAATGCGACAAACCCTGTCTTCTTTTTCCTTACATTCTACGTCATTATACTGAAAATGAACGTGCCAGTACACTAGTCTTCAAACAATTCCAATATCAGCTCATGGCCCTTTTCCACCAGTTTTCCCTGAGCCCTGGCTTCTTCCTCGCTGTAGCCCCTCTGTCTGCCGCCCCGGGGATTTCTGCTGTCATACAGCACATAGGGTACCGGGTCCGAAGTATGAGTCTTTACGGAAATAGGGGTAGGGTGGTCCGGCAGCACCAGCACCCGGTAATCCTCTCCTGAAGCGTCCATGGCCTTTTTCAGCCGCCCTACAACTCTTTCATCCAGATACTGGATGGCCTGCAGCTTTTTCTCAACGCTGCCCTGGTGTCCCATCTCGTCAGGAGCTTCCACATGGATATAGACAAAATCACAGCCATCCTCCAGAAGAGCCTTCAGGGCTGCGTCTGCCTTTCCCTCATAATTCGTATCCAGGCCGCCGTTGGCTCCCTCCACAGATATATTCTTCATCCTGGTTCCCACGGCTATACCCTTTAAAAGGTCTACTGCGGAAATCATAGCCCCTGTTTTGTGAAACTTTTCCTCAAAGGAATCCAGAGAAGGCTTTGTCCCTGCCCCCCAGAACCACAGACTGTTTCCGGGATTCAGGCCCTGCTCCATCCTTTTTTTGTTCACCGGATGGTCTTTCAGAATTTCATAGCTTTTTTTCTGCATGTCCAGAAGCAGCTTTTCCTCCGGCAAATATTCCCCGATAACCTTGCCCCGAATATCATGGGGCGGTGTCATGGGAACAAGCATCCCCTGCTTCCAAATCAGGCAATGACGGTAGCTGGTTCCTGTATAGAACTGAAAACACTGGCTTTCCAGCTCCTGCTTCACAGCCTTTAACAGCTCCTCTGCCTCCCGGGTAGAGATTTCGTCTGCACTGTGGTCCAGAATCCGTTTCTCCTCATAGGGCTCCTCCCCTTGGGAAAGGGTTACCAGATTAGCCCGGACAGCCACATCTCCATCCTCCATGTCCACCCCGATATTCAGAGCTTCCAGAGGGGAACGCCCTGAATAATATACCTGAGGGTCATACCCCAGCACAGAAAGGTTGGCTGTATCGCTTCCGGGGCTCATGCCCGGAGGAACATTTTTCACCATTCCCATTTCACCTGCGGCAGCCAGCTCATCCATGGCCGGCGTACAGGCATAAGCCAGAGGGGTCTTCCCTCCCAAGGCCTCTATGGGCTCGTCTGCCATTCCGTCTCCTAAAACCACAATATATTTCATATCTCTCTACCTCTATGCCTTAATGCGGATTCTGGTAATGATTTCCGGCAGCTTCTGCGCCTTCTCGTCAAATACCTTCTCGCTCATCTTCTCTGTGACAAAACCGAATTCCCCTTTGATTTCCGGAACAGATATGCTGTGAACCGGTCCGAATACAGCCTCTGCCTTTTCCTTATCCTGAGATACATCTCCCTTCATTCTCACAAAGAAACAATGCTCCACATCTTTTATGTCAACCAAATCCAAAACCTTGCTGCTCCAGCTCATCATAACGGTCTTGCCGGGATGCTTGGCACAATCCACCACGTCAGCCACCACAGCGCTGGCTGTAGGAAGCTTTCCGGCTCCGCTGCCGTAGAACATAGCGTCTCCCAATACATTACCGTGGATAAAGATAGCGTTAAACACCCCGTCCACACTGTAAAGAGGACTGTCCTTCCCTACCAGAGTAGGGCACACCATAGCAGAGAATTTATCTCCCTTTCTCTTGCTGGTAGCCAGCAGCTTTATTTTCATCTCCAAACCGGCAGCATACTTCATATCCTCAGCCGTGATTTTGGAAATTCCCTCTGTATAAATATCCTGGTAGTCCATGTGAGCCCCATAAGCCAGAGAAGAAAGAATGGCAATCTTTCTGCAGGCATCGTAGCCTTCCACGTCAGCCTCCGGGTTGCGCTCCGCATATCCCTTTTCCTGGGCCTCTCTCAGCACCTCTCCGAAGTCTCCGTACTTCTCTCCCATCTCAGTGAGAATATAATTGGTGGTTCCGTTTAAAATTCCTGAAATCTCGTCCAGCTCATCAGCAGTCAGGGAGGAATTCAAAGGACGGATAATAGGAATACCGCCTCCGCAGCTTGCCTCAAACATATAATTTACCTGGTTCTCCCGGGCCAGCTCCATAAGCTCCAGGCCGTGTCTGGCCACCAGCTCCTTATTAGATGTGCAGACAGATTTACCTGCCTCCAGTGCCCGTTTGGTAAAGGTATACGCCGGCTCAATACCGCCCATAACCTCCACTACAATCTGAACCTCCGGGTCATTGATAATCTCCTCAAAGTCATCTGTCAATATATTCTCCACCGGACTTCCCGGGAATTTCCGAATATCCAGTACATACTTAATGTTAATGGCATCTCCTGCCCTTTTTTTAATGCTCTCAAAATTTGTATGGATTACTTCCACAACACCGGAACCCACGGTTCCATATCCTAACACTGCTATCTGAATCATAACTTCATTTTCTCCTCTGCCTATTCTCTGCCCAGAATCTTCAGGTAATGTACGCCCTTGATATGCTCAATGTTCTCCACCATGGCCGCTGCATCTCCCTGGGCAGGAAGAATGGCAACGCTGAGCGTAAGTCCCGCTATGCCGTTCATGGGAATACTCTGATGTATGGTCAGAATGTTTCCGTGAAACTGTGCAATGGCTGCCAAAACCTCTGAAAGCAGCCCCGGCTCGTCATCCATCTGAAGAATAAAGGTAATATTCTGCCCTTTGGTCTTCTCCTTAAAAGGAAAAATGTCATCCTTATACTTGTAAAAGGAGCTGCGGCTGATTCCCACTGCGTCCACTGCTTCCTGCACGGTAACCATCTTCTGGGTGTCCAGAAGCTTCTTGGCCTCCACTACTTTTAAAAGGACGTCCGGCACAGCCTTTTCTGTGACTACGAAATATCTCTTGTTATCTGACATGTGCTTCCCCTTTTGTTCTTTCTAAAAATACATTTGTGCGTCCCCAAAAGATATTATCATATTTTTCTGGTTTATTCAACCATTTTTCCCTTTTTCCCCAAAGCCGTCCACTTCAGGTAAGCATTGACAAAACCGTCAATATCTCCGTTCATCACTGCATCCACATTTCCGGTTTCCTCCCCGGTCCTATGGTCCTTCACCATGGTATATGGCTGCATGACATAGGAGCGTATCTGGTTACCCCAGCCGATTTCCGTCAGCTCCCCCTGGATACCGGACAGCTTCCGCTCATTTTCCTGCTGCTTCAAAAGATACAGCTTTGCTTTCAGCATCTGCATAGCCTTGTCTTTATTCTGGAACTGAGAACGCTCATTCTGGCACTGCACCACGATTCCCGTAGGAAGATGAGTGATACGCACCGCAGAGGAGGTCTTGTTGATATGCTGTCCGCCGGCACCGCTGGACCGGTAGGTATCAATCTTCAGGTCATCCGGATTTACCTCCACATCCAAATCCTCCTCAATATCCGGCATAACCTCACAGGAGACAAAGGAGGTCTGCCGTTTTCCCGCCGCATTAAAGGGAGATATCCGCACCAGACGGTGAACCCCCTTCTCGGATTTCAAATATCCGTAGGCGTTTTCCCCGTTTACCTGGAAGGTAACAGATTTGATTCCTGCCTCGTCTCCGTCCAGGTAATCCAATACCTCAGTAGAGAATCCGTGGCGGTCCGCCCATCTTAAATACATACGGTACAGCATACTGGCCCAATCACAGGACTCTGTTCCGCCGGCCCCTGCATGGAGCGTCACAATAGCGTCGCACTTATCGTACTCACCGGACAGCAGGGTTTTAATCCTGATTTCCTCAAACTCCCGCTCAAACTCTTCCATCATTTCCTCGATATCCGGAATAACTGACGCATCATTTTCTTCATATCCCATCTCAATCATAAGCTGAATCTCTTCCTGCTGGTTCTGCAGCTTATGATAAACTTCCATATCGTTTTTTAAAGCACTTAATTCCTTCATCATCTTCTGGGAGCGCTCTGCATTGTCCCAGAATCCGGGAGCTTCCATCTCTCTCTCCAGCTCCTCCACACGCTTTTCCTTATTTTCCAAATCCAGTGAGTCCCTCACCTCTTTCAGAGGCTCCTCGTAACCGTTCATCCTGGTTTTAAATCCATCTAATTCTACCAAGCCTTCTTCCTCCTTTTACGCCTGTTTGTTTATTCATCAAAAACGGACATACCCGCTGTTCCATGTGACTGGCTTTCTGTGACTTTCTCTGCGGCATCCTGGTGCAGCCGTCTTTAATCGTCTATCTCCACAGTAACCATGTAAATACTCACCTGCTGCTCCACTTTCCTTACAGTCCCTGTCAGCTTAGACAGGGGCTTTTTCAGATTGCTGGACATAGCTGCCGCCGGCTTAATGGTATAATAATACATCAGGCCTGACATGGTAAGAGCCTGGTCTTCCTTCAGCTCCACCCTGTCTCCCGGCTTTACCAGTCCTTCTCTTTCCATTGTAAAATCTACCATTTGTCCCATTTCAGCCATCTCCTTCCTAATCAAAGCCTCCGCCGCCGGCAAGGTATCCGGCTGCAGTGCTGCCAGCCAGGGGGATTTAATCCCGGCGGCAGTAAACAAGGGTCCCTTCAGTCATGCCTGCAGGAATGAAAAAACTGCTGCAGTTACAGTTTCCCATACCCACAGCAGTTTTGTCTGCTTTCTCTATCAGATTTTCTTTCTGCCGCAGCACTGTTTATATTTCTTGCCGCTTCCGCAGGGGCAGGGGTCGTTGGGATATACCTTTTTCTCTGCTCTCTGCTGAGGCTTCTTAGGTCCTGATTCGTCCTTATTGGTTCCTGTCACCTGAGCCACCTGCTCTCTTTCTACCTTCTGCTCTAAACGCACATGGTACAGAAGACGCAGGGTAGTCTCCTGGATAGCTCCAATCATGCCGTCAAACATCTCATAAGCCTGCAGCTTGTACTCCACCTTAGGGTCTCTCTGTCCGTAAGCCTGAAGTCCGATTCCCTGGCGAAGCTGGTCCATATCATCGATGTGGTCCATCCACTTCTGGTCAATAACCTTCAGTAAAATCACACGCTCCAGTTCACGAAGCTGCTCTGCCTCCGGGAATTCGGCCTCCTTCTCCTCATAGAGCTTCACTGCCTCTTCCTTCAGCTTCTGCTTCACCTGGTTCTTCTTCATTCCCTTAATCCGCTCATGGCTTAATGGCTGCAAAGGAATGATAGGAAGCAGTACGGAATTCATCTCTGTCATATCCCATTCTTCCTGGTCTACATCGTCAGACAGCACCATATCCACTGCGTGTTCCACAATATCGGTAATCATCTTGTAGATGGAATCCCGCATGTTCTCTCCATCCAGAACCTTGCGGCGCTCCTTATAGATAATCTCTCTCTGCTCGTTGTTTACCTGGTCGTACTCCAGCAGGTTCTTACGAATACCGTAGTTATTTCCTTCAATCTTCTTCTGGGCCTTTTCAATAGCGCTGGAGAGCATCTTATGCTCAATCTGCTCATTCTCCGCCACACCCAGGGACTTAAACACATTCATCAGCTTCTCAGAACCGAAAAGTCTCATTAAATCATCTTCCAGAGAAATATAAAATCTGGATTCACCCGGGTCACCCTGACGTCCGGAACGTCCTCTCAGCTGATTGTCAATACGTCTGGATTCATGGCGCTCTGTACCGATAATCTTCAGACCTCCGGCCTCTCTGGACACCTCATCCAGCTTAATATCCGTACCACGTCCGGCCATGTTGGTTGCAATGGTAACATTTCCTGCCTCTCCGGCATGGGCCACAATCTCAGCCTCCATCTCATGGAATTTAGCATTCAACACCTGATGCTTGATTCCCTCTCTGGTCAGCATACGGCTTAACAGCTCGGAAGTTTCAATAGTAATGGTACCTACCAGTACAGGCTGCTGCTTCTCATGGGCTTCCTTCACAGATTCTACCACTGCACGGAATTTCTCTTTCTTCGTCATATAAACTGCGTCTTCACGGTCAATACGGGCCACCGGACGGTTGGTGGGAATCTCAATAACATCCATTCCGTAAATATCACGGAATTCCTTCTCCTCTGTGAGAGCAGTACCGGTCATACCGGATTTCTTCGCATATTTATTAAAGAAATTCTGGAAAGTAATGGTAGCCAGAGTCTTGCTCTCCCGGCGTACCTTCACATGCTCCTTAGCCTCAATGGCCTGGTGCAGGCCGTCAGAATAGCGGCGTCCCGGCATGATACGTCCTGTAAATTCATCTACAATCAGAACCTCATCATCTTTTACCACATAATCCTGGTCCCGGAACATCAGGTTGTGAGCTCGAAGAGCCAGAATAATATTGTGCTGGATTTCCAGGTTTTCCGGGTCTGCCAGGTTCTCAATATGAAAGAATTTCTCCACCTTGTGAACACCCTGCTCTGTCAGGTTTACAATCTTGTCCTTCTCATTTACGATAAAGTCTCCGGTTTCCGTGATTTCCTCGCCCATAATGGCAGTCATCTTGGTAACCTCACCGCTGGCCTCTCCTCTTTCCAGCTGTCTGGCCAGAATATCGCAGACCTCATAAAGCTTGGTAGATTTACCGCTCTGGCCGGAAATAATCAGAGGAGTTCTGGCCTCATCAATGAGAACAGAGTCCACCTCGTCGATAATGGCATAGTGCAAATCCCTCTGCACAAGCTGCTCCTTGTAAATTACCATGTTGTCTCTCAGGTAATCAAAGCCCAGCTCATTGTTGGTCACATAAGTAATATCGCAGGCATACTGGACACGTCTCTCGTCATTTTTCATAGAGTTCAGTACCACACCTACAGTCAGGCCCAGAAATTCATGAACCTTTCCCATCCACTCGGCATCACGGTGAGCCAGGTAATCATTGACGGTTACAATGTGTACACCTTTACCCTCCAGGGCATTTAAATAAGCCGGAAGAGTAGACACCAGGGTCTTACCTTCACCGGTTTTCATCTCTGCAATACGGCCCTGATGAAGAATAATTCCGCCGATAAGCTGCACTCTGTAATGTTCCATACCCAGCACACGCTTTGCGGCCTCCCTTACGGTAGCAAATGCTTCCGGAAGCAAATCATCCAGGGTTTCTCCCTCCTGAAGACGGTTTTTATATTCTCTTGTCTTACCCCTCAGCTCTTCATCGCTTAAAGCCTGCATCTGAGGGCGGAGAGATTCGATTTTATCCACAATAGGGGTAATTCTTTTCAATTCCCTATCACTGTGGGTTCCAAACATCTTTTCAATAATACTCATTGATATACTCCTAAATCAAATCATTTTTCGCACTACTAAAGCCTATTGTAACACTTTCCTATTATGAACACAACAAAAAACTCCTTCGGTGGGCTCAGAAAAAATCTCCCCTCCGGGGGAAATACTCTTCCTTCCCGGAGGGGAGATTTTCTCTCTTCTCTCTTTTGTCTTCTATTTTGCTTCTGCAGTCTACTTCATTCCGGATGAATTTAATTTTTTCCTGCCTGCAGCCAGACCTGCCGCACCGGCAGCCAGAATCATCAGACTGAGCCAGAGAACCGGCTGGTCCTCGTCTCCGGTTTTTGGCACGTTTCCTGCGTGGAAGGTTACGGTAATCTTACACCCGCTTCCCTCTTTCTTCCAGGACTCTCCGTTATACATCTGCCGTTCAAAATATACCTTCAGATAATGGGTTCCCTGAGCCTCCACCTTAAAGGAGCCTTTATAGGGGCTTTCCGTCCATTTTCCGCTGTAGCCGCTGCATTCCCAATGGGTGGGAACAAATCTCACGTCTCCGTAAATAGGTTCCTTGTTATCCATACCGGCTCCCACTGCCTGGAACTTTACGGTTTCTCCCAATGCGTAGGGGTCTCCCTTTACACCGGTAACCTTATTTTCTTTCATATCGGGTACCCAGGGCTCTCTCAGGGTCTTTACCTCAAGAGCCTGGCTCTGCTTTCCTGCTACCGTATCTTCCGTCTCTTTTACCCTGGCAATAATACTATAGGCAGTATCTGCTTTCAGTTTGCCGAAGGTTCCGCTGTCCTGCCAGGCAGCTCCGCCGTCTATGGAATATTCCAGACCTGTCTTTGTCTGAATCTTTAATTCCGTCTGGCTTCTGTCCGCCAGTACAGGTTTATCCGGAGCGCTGGGCGGGCCGGCCTTGGTCTTTACCTGCAGGGGACTGCTGGCCTTTCCCGCCTGGTTCTCACTGGTGGCCTCTTCCGATGATCTGATATTCCTTGGCAGGAGTAAGATTAGAAAAACTTCCTTCATCCTGCCAGGTACTTCCATTATCAATAGAGTATTCCTGGCCCTTCTGGGTTTCAATCCTTATCTCTGTATCTGTCTTTCCTAAAAGCTTAGGAGCCTGGGGGCTCTCCGGAACAGGCAGGGGTTCTTTCTCTGTGGTAACGGTCAGCGCCTGGCTGCTGCCGCTTCCCATTTGTTCCTCTGTCTCCCGGAATCTGGCCAGAATCTCATAAGCTGTGTCCGGTTTCAGCGAAGTAAAGCTGCCCTGGGTCTGCCAGGTATCCCCCTTATCAATAGAATACTCCTGGCCTTCTGCTGTTTCTATGGTAATGGAAGAAAAGGTAACTTCCAAAACCTTAGGCTTCTCCGGAGGATTTAGCGCCTCCTTCTTTGTCCTGACTGTCAGCTTCTCTCCAGCCTCTCCTGGCTGTCCGCCTTCCTGGGCCATCCTTCTGGCGCTGATGGTATACTCTGTATCAGGTATCAATTTTTCAAATCTTCCGGTTTCCGTCCAGCTGGTACTGTCTATAGAATATTCCAAGCCTTCCTCTGCTTTTACGGCAATGACTGTGTCAGTTCTTAAAATACATTCCGGAGCCGACAAAATGTCCTCCTCTTTCTGGTCTTCCGGATTGCTCTGTCCTACCGGCTGGTTCTGTTTCTCCTGAGAGCTCTGATTATTTTGATTGTTCTGGCCGTCCTGATTGTCTTGGTTGTTCTGGTTGTTTTGACTATCCTGATTGTCTTGATTATTCTGGTTGTTTTGACTGTTCTGGTCGTCTTTATTGCTCTGGTTGTTTTGACTATCCTGGTTAATCTGCTTGGTCACTTTGTCCTGGCTGCTTTGGCCCTCCTGGTCGTTTTGGTTATTCTGGCTGTCCTGCTTGTTCAGATTCTTTTGGCCTTCTGCGTTTTTCTTCTGTGTTAATACTGCCCCGTCCGTATTATCTGGCTCTCCCTGGTCCATGGGATTTGCCGTCAACGTATTAGCTGAGGGCTGCTTCGCCGCAGAGGTCTGGTTCAAATCTGTATTCTGGGAATCCTCCCCTCCACTCTGGTTATTTTCTCCGGTAGGCTGTGTACTTTCCGGTTCCTTAGTACCTCCGGTAGGCTGTGTGCTTTCCGGCTCCTTAGTGCCGGTAGGCTGTGTATTTTCCGGTCCCTGGGTGCCTCCGGTAGGCTGGGGTTCGGTGGGTTGAGATGGCTGAGCTCCAGATGCCACAATTTCTGCCGCCTTTGTAACAAGCTGCTGCTCTCCGATTGTGATTACACACCGGTAAAGCCTTCCGTTCAAATCCTCCTGACTTACGGTAAGCAGAAGCTTAGGCTGATTCTGTCCGTCCAGGTTTTTCCACCCTTCTTCCGTACCCTGAGGCTCTCCCCCTGTGCTTTCAGCCTCTGTCCCTTCAGCCTTTGTTGTTTCAGTGCCTGCTTCTTTTATCTGCCATTGGTATACTGCCTGATTCTCTGTGTCATTTGTTGCTACTTCCAAAGTAACCGCTTCCCCCACATTCCCTGTATAGGTCTGCTCCAGATTTTTCGTAATCTTATAAGCTTCCTGGTCTGTGGATTGTGCTCCGCCATTTCCTGCCGCCAAAAGCGGTGTCTCCATGGTACATATCATAGTTACACTCAGCAAGATTGCCGCCGTCACCTTTCCAATATGAAATCTCCTTGTTTTTCTCATATTTTTCACCTCCTCAGGCTTATTTCTCCGGGTTCTTTGGAAGGAACAATGGCAGAATATTGTCCTATGTTTTTATATCTCTATCATATCATTTTCAGAATTTAATGCAACATATTTTTATTTTTTCTTAATTTTCCTTACCTCCTCACCTTCAATATACAAGTCTTTTGACCTTTTATACACTGAAGTTACCGCAGTGCGCTCCTGCCCGGAGGGCTTTTGCTGCGCCGAGCGTGGTCAGCTTTAGCTGACATCTGCCTTTCATGCGAGTGCGCATCGCCGCGCGAAGCGCTTTTTATGATATAGGAAAGTGAGAACTTTCCTATATCATAAAAAAG
>CABSEJ010000100.1 GCA_902476765.1 uncultured Blautia sp. | reverse complement strand
TGCATGGATTTAGCCTGTAACGGTTCAGCAAGGCTGAACTGTTACGGTGATTCATGAGAGCAGCGCATGAAAGCATTGCCTTTGTAAAGCCCGGGGGATATAATAAAAAGGATTAAAAGATTTAAAATATTCGGAAATATGTATGGAAGACATTTGCGGGGAATGGGTATTAGAAAAGTTTGTCCTAAATCGGTACCCCGAACTGCAGACAAAGAAAGGAAGGTTACTATGATTGCAGATAAGATGAAAAACCTGGTAATGAATAGCTCAGCTATCAGAGCCATGTTTGAAGAGGGAAAGGAAATGGCCAAAGAGTTTGGAGCGGAAAACGTTTTTGATTTCAGCTTGGGAAATCCCAACGTACCTGCGCCCCAAGAAGTGAAGACAGCTCTTATAGAGGAGGTTCAGAAAGAGGACCCGGTAATGCTCCACGGCTATATGAGCAACAGCGGTTATGAGGATGTAAGAACTGCAGTGGCAGATTCCCTGAATAAAAGGTTTGGAACTGCCTTTGGGGAGCAGAATATCGTAATGACTGTGGGCGCTGCGGGAGGCCTTAACGTAATTTTGAAGACGCTGCTGAACCCACAGGACGAGGTAATCGTATTTGCACCTTATTTCGGAGAATACAATGCCTATGTGGACAACTATCAGGGAAAGGTGGTTGTAGTAAGCCCGGATACCAGTACCTTCCAGCCTAATCTGAAGGAGTTGGAGGAGAAAATTACAGGGCGTACCAAGGCTCTGATTGTGAATTCGCCTAACAATCCTACGGGTGTGGTTTATTCTGAGGAAACCATTCGGAGACTGGCGGATATTTTAAGAGACAAGGAAAAGGAGCTGGGAACGGATATTTATCTCATTTCAGACGAGCCTTACCGGGAATTGGCCTACGATGGGGTGGAGGTGCCGTATCTGACCAAGTATTATGAAAATACTATTGTGGGATATTCCTTCAGTAAATCCTTGTCCCTGCCGGGAGAGAGAATCGGCTATCTGGTAATTCCGGATGAGGCGGCAGATGCGGAGGATATTCAGAGTGCTGCCAACGTGGCCACCAGAATTCTGGGATTTGTCAATGCTCCCTCTCTTATGCAGCGGGCAGTTGCCAGATGCCTGGAGGCCAAGGCGGATGTGCCCTACTATAACAGGAACCGGGAAGCTCTGTATCAGGGCCTGAAGAAGCTGGGATTTTCCTGTATCAAGCCTCAGGGGGCTTTCTATCTCTTTGTGAAATCTCCTATAGAAGATGAAAAGGTCTTCTGCCAGGCTGCTAAGAAACATCACATTTTAATTGTGCCCGGTTCATCTTTTGCCTGCCCGGGCTATGTGAGAATCGCTTACTGCGTGGCTTATGAGACTATTGTGAATTCTATGCTTGGCTTCCAGGCTTTGGCAGAGGAATTTGGGTGTGAAGGCAGACAAAGATGAGACTTTATGGCTACATCCACCCTATTCTTGCCGCCTGTTTTTACCTGTGCTAGAATAGGATTATAAATGTAGATAGAAAAGTCAGAGAAAGGGGCGGGCTTATGGGTACAAGAGTAATTACTATCGGAAGGCAGTATGGAAGTGGCGGAAGGCTGATCGGAAAGGCCTTGGCGGAGAAACTGGGGGTACGTTTTTATGATAAGAAGCTTCTTAAACTGGCCCAGGAGAGAAGTGGTATTTCTGAGGAAGAATTGCTGAATGCAGATGAGAGAAGGTCAGACCCTTGGAGATTCCAGGTAGAGGATGACATCAGGGAGGAGCGGAAAAGACGGATAGAGCCGGTGAACGATTTGCTTTTCCGAACCCAGTCTCAGATTATCCTGGAGCTGGCAGATAAAGAGGACTGCGTCATAGTGGGACGCTGCGCCAATTATATTCTGAGGGATAAGCAGAACTGCCGCAGCGTATTTATCTATGCTCCGGAGGGGGTGAGGATAAAGACCATTATGGAGAGAAGCGCTCTGGACGAAAGAGAGGCGGCCATGGTGATGAAGCGGGTAGATAAGCAGAGAAGATATTACCATAATTATTATACAGATGAAAAATGGGGCTCTCTCACAAACTACCAATTCAGTCTGGACAGCAGCGCCTTTACAAGAGAGCAGATTGTGGAGATTCTGGAGACTGTGTACAGGACAATTTAATAGCTTCTCTGAACAAGGATATACATAGTAGAAAAGATTAAATTTTGCGTTCTGCTGTGTTACTTTTCAATCAGCGTACCGCTGGGTACGCTGATTGAAAAGTGCCTTGCAGGGTACAAAAATATCATAGCTTGGAGCGTGTGTGCCCTTGGTTAGAAAGGGCGGGAATATAGGGCTATCCTCTTCCTTTTGCACTGTTCAATATTTTGGCGGCCTGGAGAATATTTCTGGTTTTCTCCAAAGCATCCAGTTCTTCTTTTGCCATATCTTTTTGAGAAAAAATCTCAGCTCTTCGAAAATGTTCCAGAGCAGCTTCCTTGTTTCCCTTGGATAACTGAATGACAGACATACAGGATTCTCCTACGGAACGGAGCCAGTAAGTACCCAGCTCGTCATAGATTTTAGAGCTGAGCTTAAAATATTTTTCCGCTTCCTGATACCTGTTCTGCAGGAAAAGGATATAGCCGTAATCCTCATAGAAAAGGTCCAGACTTTTGGACACATTGCGTTCCCGGCAGATTTGGATGGCTTTTACAATGGCCTGCTCTGCTTTTTCGAATTCTCCTTTTTTACGATAGATTAGAGCCAGATAATCGTAAGCGCCGGCAACGTTGAAATAGTTTTTTCGCTTCATTTTGGGGGTTTCAAAAAGCCGGATAGAGGACCAGAGCAAAGTCTCTGCCTGAGGATAATTTCCAAGCAGAATATTGCAGTATCCTTCCAGCCGCAGGAGAATTCCTTTTTCTCTTTCATGCTTTTCAAAGTCAGGAACTTTTTTTGCTTCTTCCAGATAACAGGACATCCATTGGGTGTTGTCTTCCTTTAGGCCATAACAGATTAATTCTATATAACCTTTTAAGAGCATATCGGTTCGTTTCAGTTCTCCGGCACGGCGCAGCATTGCCTGAATAAAGACAATCCCCTGCTTTCTCTTTCCGTCTCTGGTAAGGGAACGGCCGGAGAGAAAATCTAAAGTCATATGCAGCTCTTCATAATCCCTGAAATCAATTTCATCCTCAATTCCTTCCAGCCTTTGGGTGTAGGCCACCACATTCTGGTAAATTTCATCCCGGTTCAGCCGTATATTATTTCGCATATCCTCTCCCCGGACCACAGTGGGGAAGAATTCATCGTAATAATCTAAGATATACTCCAGGTTGAAAATATCATAATAAAGCTTTTTATACTCATCATCCAGGAAATGGTATTGATAGCAAAGCTCTTTCAAATAGAGGTAGTTGTTCTTATTTTCCAGATATAAGGTTTCGTAATACTGGGCGGCCATTTTGTGCAGCTCCAGCTTTTTGAAGGAGGAAATATTCTGGTATACAAAATCCCGTGTCATTTTCTCACAGAACTGGATGGATTTTGACTTTCCTGAAGCAGATTCCTTAATAATTTTCCGGCTCATCAGGGAATCCAGAATCTTCATAACTGTAACAGGATTTTCTCCCAGTATGCGGCTCAGGTGATGGACGTCTGTACCGTTTTCCAGAATGGATAGGTATTCCAGATATTCGTATTCCTCAGGGTCAAAGTGGCAGAAAACCTGTGTCAGCAGCATGGAGGTTTCTTCATTGAGAGCAAAAATATTTTCCTGATTCCGGCGAATATTATCTGCCACATTTTTTAAAAATCCCAGGTTCCCGCCGGTATACTGAAAGACCTCTCTGGAAGACAGGGATGAGGGATATTTATCCTCCAGAAGCTTAATGAGAAATTCCCGGCACTTCTCTTCACTCAAAGGTTCAAGCTCAATGGCTTTTATGTGTCCTCCGGACCGCAGCCGCTCTAATAAAAAGGATTGGGATTGAAAATTATAGCAGTATTCGGCCAGCATAAAAAATTCTCCTCTGTATTTTTCCAGAAAACAGGAAAGTAACAGATGAAAACTGTGCTTATCCATGGACTCCATATTTTTTATGAGAAGAATATAGGGAAGAGGCTTTTTTCTGAGAACCTTAATCAGCTGTTCCAGGGATTTCCTGTAATATACGTCTTCGCTGCCGAAATAAGGAATGTCCGGTTCCCGCAGAGAAGGTATTTTGCAGGTGCGGCAGATGGCTTCTTCAATTTTTTCTATGGCAGAATAATCTACAAAGCGGTCAGAAGCATGCAGTTCTGCACAAATCAGCTGTTCAGGGGAAATTCCGGTGAGAAATTCAGAGAGAACCCTGGATTTACCCATGCCTATACTTCCGGAAAGAATACAGAAATCCGACGGAGTATGGCTGATATATTTTTTGTATTCCTGTTGAATTTCAGCCAGAACTTCCATGTGCTCTTCGTGAAGCAAAGGTTTTCCCGGAAGGTTGTGCCTTTTCTTTATGAGGAGTATTTTTTCATACAATTCTTTTGTTTCCCGGTCAGGTTCTGTATCCAGTTCTTCAGCCAAAAGGGTTTGGAATGCAGAATACACATGCAGGGCTTGGTTATAATCCCCTCTGGAGGAATAAATCTGCATGAGAGTCCGGCAGGCTTGCTCCTGGTAACCGTCTACAGACAAGATTTTTTTTGCGCAGTCCTCGGCAGACATATAGTCATCCCTGTCCATAAATTTTTTCATGGCAGGAAGGAGACGGTCTACAAAAAGTTTTTCATAGGTGTTTTGAAGGCTTTGTACCCATAACTGAAATTCCCTGCAGTTTTTCAGATGAAATTTATTTAAAAATACGCAGCTTTCTATCTGGAGCATGTATTTTTCCCCATCCTCCATGAGAAACATATCCGTATCTTTTATCAGCTCTATTTCAGGATTGACCAGAAGCAGTTCCTTGCCTTTTGTCAGGAGAATCGGACTGTCCAGACAGCTTTTCAGCTTGTAAAGACTGTTTCTTAAATTTCTTCGGGCATCCTCCGGTTCCAGCTCTTCCCAAAACATAGAAGACAGTTCATCCCTTGTACAGGTTCCGTGAAACAGAATGTAGAATAAGAGAGCCTGCAGCTTTTTTTGCGGAATCTCCATTTTCTGCTGTTCTATAAAAATTTCAGGTTTTCCTAAAAAGTGTACGGTTAATTTCAAAATATTTGCCTCCGAATCGTCTGTTGTATCATCACCTGGGAAAATGCTTTTTTATATTAAAACATTAACATGTGTGTTTTGTAAAGTTAAAAAGTGACGAAAAAATAACGGCTGTTTTGTATAATAAGGGAAAACCCCAGTACACTAAAGATATTGGATTTAAGGGAGGTTATTTATGGAGACAGTAAAAATTACAGGGCAGGGTTTAATGCTGCAGCAGTTGGTTGACGTATGCAGGAATTTTGCAGCAGTGGAGTTGGATGAAGAAGCGGAACAAAGAATCATACAGTCCAGAAAAATAATAGATGATTTTGTACAACGGGGCGAGGTGGTCTATGGGGTGACTACAGGATTCGGAAAGTTCAGCGACGTTGTTATCTCAAAGGAGGACTGTATCCAGCTACAGAAAAATCTGATTATGACTCATGCAGTGGGTGCTGGAGAATTATTCCCTACGGAAGTGGTAAGAGGTGTGATTTTGCTCAGGCTGAATAATTTGGCCAAGGGTTTTTCAGGAGCCAGACTGGAGACGGTTCAGACGCTGATGGCCATGCTGAATAAGAGGCTGCACCCTTTGATTCCTCAGAAGGGTTCGCTTGGAGCCAGCGGAGATTTGGCGCCCCTTTCGCATATGGTCCTTCCCATGATTGGTATGGGAGCAGCTGAATATGAGGGAAAGGTTTACCCGGGAAGAGAAGCTATGGAGAAGGCCGGTATTCCGGTTATCAATCTTCATGAAAAAGAAGGAATCGCTCTTATTAACGGCACTCAGGTTATGACAGCAGCGGGAGCTCTGGCTGCTTATGATGCAATTCAGCTTGTGAAGGCCGGTGATATTGCGGCTGCGCTTACCTTTGAGGCCTGTAACGGAATCACCACAGCTTTGAAAGAGGAGGTTCATCTGACACGGCCCCACAAAGGGCAGATTGATACGGCCAGGATTTTAAGAACTTTGCTGGAAGGCAGCGGGATGACTACAGTGCAGGGAGAACTGAGAGTGCAGGACCCCTACACCCTCCGGTGTCTGCCTCAGATTCACGGCGCATCCAAAAATGCGTTGAATTATATTTTAAGCCAGATTGAAGTAGAAATGAATTCAGTAACGGATAATCCAATTATTTTCCCTGAAAACCAGGAGGTTATTTCGGGAGGCAACTTCCACGGACAGCCTATGGCTCTGACGTTTGATTTTCTGGGAATGGCCATTGCAGAGCTGGCGGATGTGGCAGAGAGAAGAATTGAGCGGCTGGTGAATCCGGCTCTCAGCTACGGGCTTCCTGCCTTTCTGGTAGAAGGCGGAGGGTTAAATTCCGGTTATATGATTGTCCAGTATTCTGCGGCGGCACTGGTTTCTGAAAATAAGATTCTTGCTCATCCTGCCTGTGTGGACAGTATTCCTTCCTCTGCAAATCAGGAGGACCATGTGTCCATGGGTACCATTTCCGCCCGGACAGCAGCAGATATTATAAAGAATGTGCGCCGTGTTTTGGCTATGGAGATTTTATGCGCCTGCCAGGCTATTGATTTAAGGAAAAGAGGAGAGACTGGAAAGAAAGGAAATCTGGGGAAAGGCACAGAGGAGGCCTACCAGGCAGTACGAAGCAAAATCACCTATTATGACAAGGACAGGGAGATTTATCCGGATATAAATGTTTGCGAGAAGCTTTTGGAGGATAACAGTATCATACAGGCTGTAGAAAATGTCTGCGGGCCTATTGATTTTTAAAGATAAGGAGTTCTGATATGGAAGGAAAAACCAAATCATTTACTACGAATATAAAGTTAAAATTTGTCATCTGCAGTATTGTGGGACTTTTTATTTTCTTTGTAAATGTCCCTTTTAACGGAAGCAGCAAAGTACCTATGGTTCACATTATGAATACGATTCAGACTGCCCTGGGCCCAAGGGTGCAGTACATATTTGTTATGGTTTCCTGTATCTGTGTGCTGGCTGCCAGTATTTATGTGAGACTGGGGAAAAATGTTCCTGAAATTTTAAAAGAAACCTATCGTAAGGATAATGGATTTTCTTATTTTTCCTACGCAGCGGCAGCTATATTCAGCGTTATGGTTATCTTTAACATAGGTCCTGCCCCTATTCTGGACCCTGAGATTGGAGAAAGCTCCCTTAGTGTTGCGGCAGACTCCTTTTTTGCCATTATGGTGGCAGGTACTCTTGTAGCTTTTATCACAGAATTCGGTTTCCTGGAGTTTCTTGGAAAGCTTTTGGAACCAATCATGAGGCGGGTATATAAGGTTCCCGGAAAAGCGGCGGTAGACGCAGTGTCTTCCTTTGTAGCTGCTCCTGCGGCAGGTGTTATGATTACCAATGACTTGTACCAAAAAAAGGTATATACGGCCCGTGAGGCCAGCTCCATTACCACCAATTTCAGTATTGCCAGTCTAGGCGGATTTGCTTTTCTGTCATCTATTGCAGGAATCGAGGATTTATATAACGAGGTGGTGCTGGCTGCCTTTATCTGTGTATTTGTGCTGGCCGCTATTATGATTCGGATTCCGCCTTTAAGCAGAAAGCCGGATACTTATATTGACGGGACTCTTCAGACAGAGGAACAGAGAAAACCGGAAAACTACAGCAGGGATACTTTTCCGCAGGCCTGCTATGACGGATTGGCAAAATGTTCTGAAACAAAATTTTCTGTTTTCTGGGAGCAGCTGAAATCATCCTTTATGTTTGGCGTTAAGGTAAATGCATTTATTGTTTCCCTGTCGGTTATAGGTCTGTTTCTGTTTAACTATACCCCTATTGCCCAGTGGATTGCCATTCCCATGGCTCCTGTTTTAAGCCTTCTGGGGCTGGCAGATGCAGAGACCATAGCAGCTTCTTCTGTAGTAGGAGTGTTTGCCTTATCCATTCCGGCCACTCTGATTAAAGGAAAAGCAGTGGCAGCAGCCAGCGCATTCTTCGTGGTAGTGCTTTCTACTTCTCAGATTATTTTCTTTACGGAAAGTGCAAATGCTATGCTGGAGTCAGATATTCCTCTTGGCTTTTGGGATTTAATAAAGGTCTTTTTGCTCCGAACTGTTATTTTAATTCCTATGGTAGCCTTGATGGCAAAAATATTAGTCTGAAATATGTTTAGGAGATAGAATCAACCATGAAAGAGAATCATAAAATATTATTTGAACCCTACCAATTGGCAGGCTGCCGGCTGAAAAACCGGTATGTTATGGCCGCTATGGGAACCGGAGGCATGGTTACTGCGGAAAACACCTTTAATGAAAGGGGGATTGAATATTATGTGGCGAGAGCCAGAGGCGGAGTAGGACTGATTATAACCGGAACCATTTATGCGGAAAATGATATTGAGAAAGCAGTGGACGGCACCATGCCCTGTCCTACGGATAATCCTCCCACCTTTATCATGAACACGGCGGAAATGTGCGAGCGGGTACATGCCTATGGGGCTAAAATATTTACCCAGCTTACAGCGGGCTTCGGAAGGGTTTTAAAACCTCATTTGTTAAGAGGGCAGGCTCCTGTGGCCCCTTCCCCAATCAGCAGCTATTGGGATGAGAATCTGATGTGCAGAGAGCTGACTGCAAAGGAGATACATAGGATTGTAGAAAAATGCGGAGACACGGCCAAAATCTGCCAGACAGCAGGGTTTGACGGAGTGGAGATTCATGCCGTACACGAAGGCTACCTTTTGGACCAGTTTGCCCTTCCTCTTTTCAACCACCGCACAGATGAGTATGGAGGCAGTCTGGAGAACCGTCTGCGTTTTGCCTGTGAAGTGGTGAAAAATATTAAAGAAAAATGTGGGAAAGATTTCCCCGTTATTCTCCGGTACAGTTTGAAATCTTACATAAAAGGTATCCGAAAGGGCGGACTGCCGGGAGAAGATTTCCGGGAACTGGGAAGAGATATTCCGGAGGGCATCCAGGCGGCCAGGATACTGGTAGAAGCAGGTTATGATGCTTTAGACGTAGATGCGGGAACCTATGATTCCTGGTATTGGTCCCATCCGCCTATGTATTTTGAGAAAGGGCTGAACCTGCCCTTTGGCGAGATTCTGAAAAAAGAACTGGATGTGCCCATAATCATAGCAGGCAGGATGGAGGACCCGGACCTGGCTTCAGAGGCTATAAAAGAAAATAAGACAGATTTAATTGCACTGGGAAGAAGCCTGCTGGCAGATGCAGATACCGTAAATAAGATACGCAGAGGACGCTTTGATTTGGCCCGCCCCTGTCTGGGATGCCACGAAGGCTGCATGAACCGTCTCATAACCGCAAAACCGGTGTCCTGTGCCGTAAATCCAAGCTGCGGACGGGAAAGCTCTTACGGACTGAAACCTGCCCTGGTTAAGAAAAAGGTTTTAATCGTTGGAGCAGGAGTAGCAGGTATGGAAGCTGCCAGAGTATTGAAGCTGAGAGGACATGAGCCTGTGATTTTAGAAAAGTCCGGACAGGTAGGCGGTTCCCTTCATCTGGCAGGAGCTCCTTCTTTTAAGAAAGACGATTTAGCCCTTATTGGGTGGTATAAGAAGACACTGGAGCAAATGGAAATTCCCGTACATTTCCATACAGAGGCCACGGAAGAAGAAATAGAAAAATATCCTCACGATATTGTCATCATCGCCACAGGTTCTACCCCCAGGGTACTGAAACTGCCGGGGAAACATACCATGTATCCGGCGGAGAAAATTTTTTCAAAAGAGGTTAAGCCGGGCCGCAGAACCGTTATTATAGGAGGAGGTCTGGTAGGCTGCGAACTTGCCCTGGATTTGGCTATGAAGGGGACCAAGGTAACGGTGCTGGAGGCTCTTCCGGAGATTTTGGCTGCAGGCTCCCCGGTTCCTCATATGAATAAAATTATGCTCAGGGACCTTCTGGACTATCATGGGGTGAAGCTGATACCGGGAGCAAAGGTATGCTCTATTGAAGGCAATACCTTGTACTATATAGAAGGAGGACAAGAGCAGCAGGCAGAAGCAGATACTTTTGTGTGTGCGGTTGGTTATGTGCCAAATAACCAACTGTATGAGAAAATCAGCCTTTCCCAGCAGGAGGTTTATCTTCTGGGAGATGCAAGACGGGTGAAAAATATTATGTACGCCATCTGGGACGCTTATGAATTAGCCGGAAATCTATGATTCAGGGGGGAGGATGCATATGAAAAATATTGTTTATGGATGGAGCGGGCCTCTTCCCCAGCCGGGAACCTTTGATGCTTCTGTCAGGCGGGCGCCTAAAAGAGAAGCGGTTCTTACAGAGGCAGACATAAGACTGGCTTTAAAAAATGCACTGCGCTATATCCCTCCGGAGTACCACCAGGAAATTCTTCCGGAATTTTATGAGGAACTAATGAGCAGAGGCAGGATATACGGGTATCGCTTCCGGCCCCAGGGGGCTATTTACGGGAAGCCTATTGAGGAATACAAGGGAAAATGCCTGGCTGGTAAGGCTATCCAGGTAATGATTGACAATAATCTGGACTTTGACGTGGCTCTTTACCCTTACGAGCTGGTAACCTACGGAGAAACAGGACAAGTCTGCCAGAACTGGATGCAGTACCGGCTGATAAAAAAATACCTGGAGGAGATGGAAGAAGACCAGACCCTGGTGGTAAATTCAGGACACCCTGTAGGGCTTTTTACCTCTCATCCATCCTGTCCCAGAGTCATTTTGTCTAATGGTTTGATGGTGGGAAAGTATAATAATCTGGAACAATGGAACCGGTGTGCCGCTCTGGGAGTGACCAATTACGGACAGTTTACGGCAGGAGGCTGGTTTTATATCGGCTCCCAGGGAATTGTCCATGGCACTTATTCCACCTTCCTGGCGGCAGCCAGAATGATTCTGAAAAAAAGCAGTCAGGAGGGACTTCTGGGGAATATAGTGGTATCCTCCGGTCTGGGCGGCATGAGCGGAGCCCAGGGCAAGGCCATTGCAATGTGCAGGGGAATAGGAATTATTGCGGAGGTGGATTATTCTAAGATAGAGCTGAGAAAGCGGCTGGGCTGGATAAAAATAATAGCCAAGACCCCGGATGAGGCCTTTTCCCTTGCCAAAGAATACCGGGACCAGAGAAAGCCTGTTTCTATTGCCTTTTACGGCAATATTGTAGATTTGCTGGAATATGCCGTAGAAACAGGACAGAAGATTGATTTGCTGACAGACCAGACCTCCTGTCATGTGGCTTTTGAGGGAGGGTATTGCCCTCAGGGACTAACTTATGAGGAGCGCACGGAAATGCTGGCAAAAGATATAGACGGCTTCAGGAACAGAGTGAAAAAAACTCTTTTCCGCCATCATGAGTTAATCGAGGCATTGAGAGTAAGAGGCACCTATTTCTTCGACTATGGAAATAGTCTCACTACTACTTTTTATGAGATTGGATTAAAGGAGGTTTGTGTAAACGGACAGAATGATTTAGATGGCTTTGTGTATAAATCTTTTGTGGAGGAATTTATAGGCCCCACTTTATTTGACTATGGCTATGGTCCTTTCCGGTGGGTCTGCCTCAGCGGAAAAGAAGAGGATTTGGCACTGACGGATAAAACAGCCATGGAATGTATTGACAAAGACAGAAGATTTCAGGACTATGATAATTACTTATGGATTAAGCATGCCGCTGAAAATCAGCTTGTAATAGGAACCCAGGCCCGGATTCTTTACCAGGACGGCGATACCAGAAAGAAAATCGCTCTGGCTTTTAACCGCCTGGTGAGAGAGGGCAAGACAGGCCCCATTATGATTGGGCGGGACCATATGGATACGGGAGGTGTAGACGCACCCTCAAGAGAAACCTCCAATATCCATGACGGCAGCAATATAACAGGGGATATGTCGGCGCTGGTTTTCGGCGGTGATGCAGCCATGGGAATGACGATGATGACTATTCACAACGGAGGCGGTACCGGAATCGGCAATTCCCAAAGCTGCGGCTATGGACTTTTGCTGGACGGCACAGAGGAAACCGACAAAATCATAGAACGGGCCATACATTATGATGTCTTCTGCGGAGTAGCCA
>CABSEJ010000099.1 GCA_902476765.1 uncultured Blautia sp. | reverse complement strand
AAAATACCTATATTGGCGGTGCCAGCGCTACGGTGATGGTATCAGCGAATTCTAAGCATAAAGAGGAAGCCGTTGACTTTGCACTGTTTATGAGCCAGAAGTTCTCTGAGTATGGATATGAAAGCGGTGCCCATCTTCCTACCTGGAAATATGAAGGAGATGCAGAGCTTCCGGATATGCAGCTGCATTTAGCAGACTTAATGAACAATGCAGATGGTTTCTGTCTGGCTTGGGATACTTTGTTGGACGCAGAGACGGCAGACGTTCACAGCAACACTTTACAGGGGATTTACGCAAAAACCACAACTGCAGAAGACTATATAAAGGCTATGACAGCGACTAGATAATCGTTATAAAGGGGCTGCTGCACTTAACCAATCTCCGTTAAGTGTGACAGCCCCTTACAAGCAAGGAGGCATTACGTTTGGATAAATTTTTAGGAAATAAAAAAGCGGTTTTGATATTTACCTTACCATCCCTGCTGCTGTTTGGCGGACTTTTGATTGTATCCGTTTCCTTTTCTTTTTATTACAGTACTTTGGACTGGGATGGCATCGGAAAAGGAGTATTTATCGGGATTGCCAATTATATAGAGATGTTTAAAAATACTGTTTTTGATAAAGCAGTGGTCAATTCTTTTTTATTATGTGTATTTACACTTATTATACAGCTGCCCCTGGCTTTGATTTTGGCTTTGATACTGGCTTCTCATATAAAAGGAGAAGTGTTTTTCAGAACAGTATTTTTTATACCGGTTACTCTGTCTACCGTAGTAGTAGGCCAGCTGTGGCTGAAAATATATAATCCCAATTATGGAGTTTTAAATGAGCTTCTGAAAATGATTGGACTGGAGAATCTTACCCAGAATTGGCTTGGGGATGTAAATACCGCATTATTCAGTGCTTTTGTGCCGATTATCTGGCAGAATATTGGTTATCACATGCTTTTACTGTATACGGCAATTAAAGCCATACCAAAAGATATTCATGAATCTGCCCAAATTGACGGTGCCACAGGAATAAAAGCAGCCTTTAAGATTACAATTCCTCTTATCCTTCCTACCTTAAAGACCTGCGCAATCTTTGTTATAACAGGTTCCCTGAAAGCCTTTGACATGATTTATGTCTTGACAAACGGCGGACCGGTAAATTCTACAGAAGTGCCAAGTTCTGTGATGTTTAACAGCATTTTTGTTGTGAACCGGTATGGATACGGAAGTGCAATCGCTATTTTTATTGTGGTGGAATGTATTTTCATTGCATTTTTGTTACAGAGACTGGTGAAAACATCACCTATTGAATATTAGGAGGGAATATGAAAGAATCATTGAAAAAAGTGTGGGTAAAAAAGACAGTGAGGATTGTTCTTATTTTACTGTTGCTTCTTTTTACCATAACATCTGTTTATCCGCTGATATGGCTGGTCTTTTTCTCCTTTAAAAGCAATGAAGAAATTTTCGGCGGAAATATTATCGGGCCTCCGGAAAACTGGCTGGTGAAAAATTACGAAAATGCGCTCCTTGGGGGAAAGGTTTTAGGTTATCTTGGGAATAGCATTTTTGTCACCATAGTAGTAATCATTGCCTCTACGGTTCTTATCTCTATGGTAGCTTATGCAGTGACAAGAATGAGATGGAAACTTAGAGGTGCCACGTATTGGTTTTTCATGGCAGGATTAACCATTCCCATCCATGCAACATTGCTGCCGCTGTTTATCCTGCTGAAGAAACTGAGCATTTTAAATACGCCCTTAGCCATTATGATTCCTTACACGGCATTCGCCCTGCCCTTTGGAATTATGGTTTTGGGAAATCATTATGCAACAATTCCTTACGAAATGGAAGAAGCGGCATGCATTGACGGCTGCAGTGTTTATCAGGCTTTTTTCAGGGTAATTCTGCCGCTGGTGCGGCCGGCCCTGGCTACTATAGCAATCTTTACTTTTTTATCTTCCTGGAATGAGCTGATGTTTGCCATGACATTTATCAGTGATGACCGATATAAAACGTTGACCGTAGGTATTCAAAGCCTGGCGGGACTGTACTATACTGAATGGGGGCCAATCGGCGCTGGTATGGTAGTGGCTACATTTCCTGTGCTGCTTATATACATATTGCTGAGCAAGCAGGTGCAAAATGCTATTTTGGCAGGTGCGGTGAAAGGATAGATAGAGATAGGAAGAGTGGATAAAACTTTATTCACCCCGGCCTTACTTGGCCGGGGTGAATTTTTACCCTCTTATATCTGTAGAAAAGACCTGGATTTTAATTCAATTTTTTCCCTGCGTCCTCCGGATTTTCAAAGGGTCCTGCTAATGGATGCACAGGTCTGTGATTTCCGAAGTAGTCTTCATTAAAGGTAATGGGAGAGCCGTCGGGATTTTCATAAAACTCTTCCGGCTCAAAGGCCATGCCCAGAGTCTGGGTGCTGATAGTGCCCAGGGTAATCTGAGGAAGCACTTCGTAGAGGTTTGTGTTCAGTCTCCATTCTCCGTCTTTTTCTTCCAGAGATAAAGTAACCTTATGGGTATCATCTACAATACAGTTCTTTTCTTTTTTCCAGGCTTTGGCGCCGTTTAAGTAAACATTTCCTTCAGCCCATACCGGGAGATGCATGTAATAACGGTCGCTGTCCGGGCTGCCCATGCCGCAGTAGCCATCAAATTCTTTTACCCACTCTTCATAGAGCTGGTAGCCGTTGTCAAACATCCAGGTACCTGCGTCCAGGTTTCCGTCATCCCAGCCGTTTTTCCCTTCGCCCTGGAGATAGTCATAGATTTTCTCCATACCCGGCCGTTTGGGCTGCTGCACAAAGATATTGTTGTAGAACCGGTCGTCTCCATGAAGGAAAGTCATAAAGCCTGCCACCTCTGTCCGGTGAGGTACATGGTAAGGGGTATACCGGGGAGAGGATAAGGTAAGGGCTCCGTTGTCGGTGCCTTTTCCAACGGCAGTTATTGCTCCTGCAAAGAGATTGTGTACAAAGGCAACTCCCTGGGTAGCCAGTTTTATGCTGCGGTCAGAGAGAAGCAGGTTATTGTCTACCAGAGTAGGTCCATGAGATACTTCGATGAAAATATCTTCGCCCATGCCAGGGTCTGTTGGGTCAATACAGTCATCCGGAAGGGGCAGGCAGTTGTCATGGAACAGGTTCTGTGTTACACGGGTGCCCTGGGCCTGCCAGTCAAGCCACAGGCCTCTGGTGCAGTGGTGGATATGGTTTCTCCGGTAAATCACGTCAATAGCCGCATGCATTTTGATTCCGCCGATTTCTGCACCGGCCAGATTCTGCTTGTTGTTAATATGGTGGATGTGGTTGTCCTCAATTAAGGAGAAAACTCCGCCTAAGTGGCCTACAATTCCTGTCTGTCCGCAGTCGTGGATATTACATTTCCGGATAATATGAGAACCGATATTTTCCTTTGTCCAGCCTTCCCTCTGAGCCTGGCAGATACAGTCACGTTCGGTCTGAGTTCCGTCTTTGAATTTCCAGGTAAGCCATTTATTGTCATTGTTTGGCTGACGGTATTTTCCCAGAGAAATACCGGAGCATTTGGAATGGGACACTTCACAGTTTTCGATAATCCATCCTTTAGACCAGTGAGGGCCAATCATGCCTTCCTGATAAGCGGTAGGCGGCGCCCATTGAGTGGCGGCCATGGTAACAGTAAAACCGGACAGAGTAATGTAGCCCACGCCTTCTTTATCCGGATAGAAACCATTTCTGCGCACGTTGATTTCTACATTTTCCTCATTGGGGTTGACACCCTGGAAGTTGGCATAGAGGATAGTTTCATTCTTCTCTTCATCCTGCTCTGTGTACCAGGTATAAACAGAGAAATCCGGGTCCCAGGAGATTCTGGATTTTACAGGATTTAAAACTCCCTCCAGGTCTGTGACTTCATAGAGAGATTTTCCGTTCAGATAAACCTCTCCTGTGTGGGCGATGAAGGTAGCGATAAACCAGTCACCGCTGACTAAGGTGGTGTAAGGATTATAGTTTCCGAAAAGACCGTTGGGAATCCGGGCGGTCCATACATTTCCCTGGTATGGCTCCCAGCATTTTACTTCCTCGGCTCCGGTAATCACCGCCTTTAAAGGCTCCACAGAAGTGTAGGTGATTCTGGCCTCTTCTGTTCCGGCATGGATGGGATTTACATATTCCCGGTAAATGCCGGGATATACCAGCACTTCGTCTCCGGCCTTGGCAATATTGGCCGCCTCCTGGATGTTTTTAAAAGGATATTCTTGGCTTCCGTTTCCGCTTTTGGAAACAGAGGCATCAACATAGTATTTCATAAAAAACCTCCCGATAAAAGATTTGTTAACTGCATTATAGAATTTTGGATATTTGTATTCAATAGGAAAAAGGGGGATTTTTATTGAAAAATTCCTGGTTTTTTTCTCTTTTCTATTCCTTATGCAAATTTTGTCTTTCCCGGTAGGCGGAAGGAGACATACCCAGCTTCTTTTTGAAACTGTTACTGAAATAATACTGATTGGCATACCCACATTTATTACTTATTTCCTTCAGGGACAGCCGTGTGTCTGACAGATAACGGCAGGCGCTGTCGATACGCAGTGCTGCAATGGTGTCGCTGATACTTTGCCCGGATACCTTTTTGTATAAAGAACTGAGGTAGGCTGGAGAGATATTGGCATGCTGGGCAATATCATTGAGACAGAGACTGCTGCGCTCAAAATTTTCTTTGATATATCCCAGGGCTACTGTATATATTTGGTTATGATAGCTTTCCATGGAGGAATCCAGCTTTTCATAGGCAAGGGTACAGAGCCGGGTAATCCATAATACAAACTGTTCGTAGGTCTTAAAAGAGTCAAACTGCTTATACACATCCAGAATTTCCCGTTCTAAATCTGACGTGTCCAGGTTAAGCTCGTATAAAAATTTTAAGATACGTCCCAAAAGAGAATATATACGAACAAAAATCATATTTTTATCTTGTACCTGTGTGGTAAGGCGATGAAAAAATTCTCTCAGCCATTCTTCTATTGCCTTTAGATTTCCGGTACAGATAAGACGAATCAATTCTTCCTCTGAGGCTTCGGAGAAAGAGAGGAGACTAAATTCCTTTCCCAGAGCCTCCCTGGCATCAAAAATATTCTTGTGAGGGAAAAAGAATCGGTATTTCAGGGCTCGGGCCGCACTGGCATAGGAGGCCGGAAGATTCCAGAAATCATGAACAACAGTGCCGATACCCATATTCAGGGTGTAACGGTGATTCTCATAGGATTCCGTTAGCTTCTGGGCCCCTTTGTGCAGTTCTTGAAGTACCCTATGGGGAGAAGTGCTGTTTTCTCCCAAAATGCAGATGATATAATCCGGTTTTGTCAGAAAATGGATATAGGCAAAGGATTGAAAGCTTTCCCGGGCAAAGTCCTGAATATTCAGTAGCTCCATCTGAAGCTGGGCAAAATCGGGACAGATGTCCTCAATTCCTGTGTATTCCGATTCAATGACCAGTACCGCAAAATAGTCAAAATCTGTTTTCAAATTTATATATTCTAAGAAAGGACTAAGCCGGGCTGAAGGGTTTTCTCCCGGAAATTGAAGCAAATCGTCAAAAAATTTATCTGTCATCAGAGGCCGGCTGGCTTTAAGCAGATCTTGATTTTTTCTTGTTCTATCCAGTTGTGCAAAGGCATTTTTGATTTTTTCTGTGAGATAAGAATAATCCAGGGGCTTTTCGATATAGTCATAGGCTCCTAGCCGGATAGCCCTTTTGGCATATTCAAATTTATCATAAGCACTGACCAGAATAATTTTTACCATGGGATTCAGGGCAAGAGCCAGTTTACACATGGAAATTCCGTCTAAATCCGGCATTTCAATATCGGAAATGATTAAATCCACAGGGGAATCCTTCATGGCATCCAGAGCGGAACGACTGTTGTGCTGGATGATAGAAACCTCTGCATCTAAATCAGACCAGGCAATATTCTTTTCAATTCCCTCTGCGGCCAGGTAATTGTCATCTACAATCATCACTTTCTTCATGTTCATCCTCCATCTGATTAAATTCTATGGTAATAAGAGTTCCGTGGTAAAGACGGCTGTCAATGGATATTCGGCCATTGCCGAAGGACGGGCTGGATATTCGTTTGTTTACATTTCCAATTCCAAAATGTTTCTCATAATCTACGATTTTGCTGTCTAATGTATGACGCAGTTCGGCCAGATGTTTTTCACTGATACCCACTCCATTATCCGAAATTTTAATGATTACCGTTTCATCTCCATAAAGGGCAGAAATACGGATATGGATGTTAGGTGTTCTCTGGGACAGGCCGTGCAGGATGGCGTTTTCCAGAAAGGGCTGGAGGGTAAATTTACAAATCAAGAAATTTTCAATACCATCCTCCAGATGAACCTCCCAGGAAAGATTGTCGTTGTGACAGAGCTTTTCGATTTCCAAGTATAGCCGGGCAATTTCTAATTCATCTTTTAAAGAAATCAGGTCCCCGGATTTTCGCAGTGTTATCCGGTAAAAACGAGTAAGGTTTGTCAGCATTTGGTTGGCCGTATCCAGCCTGCCGGTGGACTGGCAGGTTTGTATGGAACCCAGAATGTTGTAAAGAAAATGAGGGTTTATTTGAGACTGGAGAAGCTGATATTTCAGCTTTTCTTCTGCCAGAGAAAGCCCCAGGATGGATTCCATGTTATTTTTCAAAGATAATTGCATTTTCTGGAAAGTTAAGCCCAGACGGTCAATTTCATCCCAATTCTCCGTATTTTTGCCGGTGGGGATTAACTCTGAAAGGTCTTCGCCGGGAGTATCTAAAGTAAGATGCTCCATGGCACCGGACAGCACTTTGATTTTTTTCGTCAGCCTCCTGGAAATGGCTATGATAACCAGAAGGGTAAGAGGCAGAGAAAAAAGTAAAGTTACCAGGATACTTTGTATCAGCACCTGAACATTTTCCTGAATATAGGAATCAGGAATTTCTGTAATATGATACCATCCGTTCTGCAGCTGTACACAATGATAAGCAATATGATTTTCATAAAAAAGCTGACCATTCTTTGCTTGCAGCCTGGACAGAAGGTCCCGGTCCATTTTGGGCGTTTCTACCGGATTATTATGTGTCAGAATTTCGCCCTGAGCAGTAAGGATATAGCTGGATATATTTTTATCTGCAAAGGATTCCTCCAGATACCCGGAGAACTCCGAAATATCCAGGAAGATTATATAGGCGTAAGCTGTTTCCTTTGTTTCTGTATCTTTAAGAATCCGGCAGCAGGCAATGCAGTTTTCAGCTTTATCAGAACCGGAAATTAGCAGCGGGACAGAAACATTTTCCTGATAAAACCAGATAGAATCGGTACCGGGATTATCCAGGGAGCTTTTGGGTATTCTATAGTCTTGCAGTTTCTCCAATGGAAAAAAATAAAGCCCTTCTTTAGCGCCCAGGTGCTCCGGGGGAAGAAAAATACCGGCATAATATAAATCAAAGGTGGACTTAAAAAGTGAAACATTGTTTCTGGTATCAGTCAGAGCAGAAAGGCTGTCCATGGCCGTATCTGACTGCATAAGAGCATACATATCATACTGCAAAGCATCTGCCACGTTTTCTACCTGGGAAAAGCGCTGATTAATCTGCATATTCAGTTGGTCATCTGCGGCCAGAGAAGCATTCAAAATTCTTTCTTCTGCAATATGATAGGAAACAAAGTAAGAAATCCCTCCTATGATACCTAAGGGTATTAAGGTGCATAATAAAAAAGCCCAGAGCAGTTTAGCCTGAAAATGTGAGAAATATTTCCGGATGTTAATAGCGAATCTTTTCTTATGATTTTTCATAGTATCCCCCTGTGGTAAAAGTATGTCCCAATTATAAAATAGAGAAAAAATGGATTCAATAAGGATAAAAATAATATAAATGAATCGAAATATATTGTATTTTGAAAAAAATCACTTTTTGTTATTCTGGTTACATCAAAAAGAGGGCGGCTGAGAGACAGCACAGCCCGGACAGGAGGAAACAAATGAGAAAGAAACTGATAAGCTTGCTGCTTTGTGGTGCAGTGACTGCAGGCTTGTTGACAGGATGCGGAAGCGGAGACTCTGGCGCAGAAGGAGACAGCAAGGAATCAAAAGGAGAGTATGACCTTACCCTGTACAGCATCAATACCACGGACCCGGAATTTGACCAGTGGCTCAGCAATGTGGAAGAAGCTACAGGGCTGAACATCAACGTAATTGCAGCACCTACGGATTCAGATACCCGCCAGCAAAAGATTACCACGATTTTATCCACCGGAGATTCTTCTGTAGACATCATTGAAATTAATGATGAAATGAGTTCTGCATTTAAAAATTCCGGATGGCTTGAAGGTCTTAATGACACTGTAATGACAGAGGATATTGTGGGCAATTTCGCTAAAGGTTATGTAGAAAACATGATTACAGATAAAGATGGAAATATCATCGGCGTTCCGGGGTATACCGGTTATCTGGCCTTTTGGGTGAATCAGGAAATTATGGATGAAGTGGGAATCACCTCCATTGATACTAAGGAAGACTTTATGAAATATATGGAGGCTGTGTCAGGAGACAGCAGATATGGATATGGCGGTTCCTGGGAGAAAACCTATGTGTTTAACGAGATTTCACAGTTTGTAAACATGTTTGGAGGAGATTATTTTGACTGGACCAAGGAAGAAAATAAGGAAGCCATTCAGTTCCTCTATGATATGGTTCAGAATGGACAGACTCCTATTGACCAGATTGCAGACAAATATGAGCAGATGAATCCAAAAGCAATTGACGGCAAATATGGCTGCTGGTTCTACTGGGGGCTTGGACCGGAGTATGAAACAGCGGATATGCTGGGAGAAGATAAAATCCATATGGCAATGGTTCCTGATTTCAGCGGTAATGGAGAAAGATATGTATTTACAGATTCCTGGAATTATGTGCTGAACTCTGCTTCTAAAAACAAGGAAGCAGCCATTAAATTCCTTCAGTATATGTCAGAAGAGGGAGGAATGAAAGCTTCCTATGAATATTTTGACCGTTATCCTGCCAGAACAGATGTAGCGGAAAAGATTGTTCCGGATACAGACCCGGCAAAGGAAATGTACAGCAGATATGCAACAGAATGTACGGTTTCCGGACGCCCCATGCTTCCGCAGACCATGGAATTTATTACAGATATGGGTACCATATTCCAATCCTGCATGCAGGGAAGTATTTCCGTGGACCAGTTCTGTGAAAATGCCCAAGAGCTGGTAGATAAGTATAGCGAATAAATGCAGCCGATAGATATGGGGCTGTTCCATAAATCCAATTTTTGATAGATGTTTTATGGGGCAGCTCCTTGCTTAAAGATGGAAGAAGGAGGAGAGATCAGTGGCTGTAAGTAAAAAATCTATGAAGTGGATTCCCTGGATTTTAATATTGCCCGTTGTACTTATCAGGGGATTCACTACACTATATCCCATATTGGTAACCATAAAAAACAGCTTTTTCGACATAAAGATTTTGGCCGGAGTGGACCAATTTGTGGGCCTGGCTAATTATGTAAATGTATTTAAAGACGCTAAAGTCCAAACTTCGGTGATTTTTACGGTGATTTTTGTAGTTGTATCTATGTTTTTTCATATTCTTCTGGGTGTAGCTCTGGCGATGATTTTGAATATGAAATTTAAAGGCCGCCGTTTTCTGAGGACTATCGTGCTGATTCCATGGGCCATGCCTACGGTAGTGGCCGGTATGGCGGCCAAATGGGCTTTTAATAATGACTATGGGCTGATTAACGATTTTGTGCGAAGGTTCTTCTCAGATTTTCAGTTTAACTGGCTCATCAATACAAGCTCTGCCAGAACAGCAGTAATCGCAGTGGATTTATGGAAAGATTTACCTTTTTTTGCAATTTTGGTACTGTCAGGCCTGCAATTTATTTCTGAGGATATTTATGAAGCAGCGAAGGTAGACGGAGCAAACGGCCTGCAGAGTTTTTTCAGGATTACTCTTCCTCTGATTGCTAAAAATGTGCTGACTCTGTGTATACCCTTTACCCTTTGGAGACTTACCAGCTTTGACCTTGTGTATGCTATGACTTCAGGAGGACCTGGAGAAGATACAGCTTTAATTGCCTATCGTATCACTACGGAAGCCTTTACCAATTTGAACATAGGATACGCAGCCACTTTAGCGGTTATGCTGTTTCTGGTAATGGCAGTGTTTAGCTTTATCAATATGCGGTTTATCAGTAAAATTTCGGATTGACGGGAGGATAGGAAATGCAGGAAAATACCAAATATAAAGCATACAGAACCATGATTACAGTGGGGAGATGGGTATTATTTGCAATTGTGGCATTTTTGATTCTGTTTCCCGTATACTGGATTTTTATTTCTTCTATTACCCCTTCAGGACAGCTATTTAAGACGCCTATAGACTATCTTCCCGACCATCCTACATTGGAGAGTTATTCTTTTTTGATAGAAAACGTAGGATTGCTGGAGAAGATTGGAAATACTGTTCTTATTGTAGGGATTACACTGATAGTGGGAACCATACTTTGTTCTATGGCAGCTTACGGATTTGCAAGATTTAATACGAAAGGCGTAACTTTGGCCTTTGCTTTTGTGATTGCTACCATGCTGATTCCGGAGGTAGTCACTGCAAGACCCTTATATGAATTTATGAGAGCCGTAGGGCTGTATGATACCTATCCGGGACTGATTATTTTATACATCAGTGCAGTAATACCGTTTACTATATTGATACTGAAAAATTTTGCTTCGGAAATACCGGTTTCTCTGGAGGAGGCTGCAGCTATTGATGGTGCGAATTTTTTGCAGCGGCTTTTTTTAATCGTGCTTCCCCTTATGCGGCCGGCCATCGCTACGGTGTGTATTATCAACTTTATTACCTGCCTGAATAATTTCTTTACCCCTTTGTATTATTCTAACGACATACAGGTGCTTTCTGTGTCTATTGTGCAGTTGCCTCTGAGAGATAATATGTACGGTGTGCCCTGGGATTTAGTAAGTGCTATGGGATGGATTATTCTGCTGCCAATTATTATTTTTGTGGCAATCTTTGAGAAACAGATTATGGATGGTATAATGGCAGGAGGAGTAAAAGCCTGAAGCTATATAGGAGGATGAGAGCATGAATCAAGTGTTTGGAGGAAGTTTATATACTCTGCCCTTTGCCAGGCAGGAAAAGAGCAGGTCTATCAATGCAGAAAATCCCAGAGGAGAAAAAGGAAAGGGCGGTATGGCTGCCAGCCCGCTAGGACCTTCCAGGAAAGGAAGTCCTTGTATTAGGGACATCAAAAGCGGAGACACTGTAACCTTAGCAGAAATAGAAGGGCCGGGAATGATTCATCATATCTGGATAACGGTTACGGATAAAACGACAGAAGCGGATTGCTTTGTGCTGCGAGACCTGGTGCTGCGTATGTATTGGGATGAGGAAGAGGTGCCTTCTGTGGAAACCCCTCTGGGAGACTTTTTTTGCTGTGGCTTTTCCCAGGAATGTATGATAAATTCTGTACCGGTAGCAGCAGTGCCAAGCCGTGGACTGAACTGTTATTTTCAGATGCCTTTTCAGAAAAAAGCCAGGATTACACTGGAGAATCAGCATGCAAATTCCATTCCGGCTTTTTTCTACCAGATTGATTATGGACTTTATGAAAAGCCTTTTCCGGAGGACATTCATTATTTTCATGCACAGTGGAGACGGGAGAAGATTACCCGGCTTCAAGAGGACTATGTGATACTGGACCAGGTGAAAGGAAAGGGGCATTATGTGGGAACTTATATGGCCCTTACTACATTGGAGCGTTATTGGTGGGGAGAAGGAGAAATTAAATTCTATATTGACGGTGATAAGGAATATCCTACCATCTGCGGAACCGGAACGGAAGACTACTTTGGGGGCTCCTGGAGTTTTGCAAAGCAGGAAGGAGGAAAAACTGTGGAGCAGAATTACTGTACACCTTATATGGGATACCCTTACTATTCCAGGCATGATGAGAAAATCCACAATTTATATCATAATGACGATTGCATGCCTATGCGGGGATTTTATCGGTGGCATATCCAGGACCCTATATGCTTTGAGGAAAACCTGAAAGTCACTATCCAGCAAATTGGTGTGGGTTACCGGGGACTTTTTGAGCGGCAGGATGACGTGGCCAGTGTGGCATACTGGTA
>CABSEJ010000098.1 GCA_902476765.1 uncultured Blautia sp. | reverse complement strand
AATCATGTTCTTACGGTCAGCGCAGCAAGTGCGCAGACCTAGGCTGAACTGTTACATCCAAAGCGCAAGTGCTGGAGTTTACCCTTTACAAATAGTTTTTAAAACTATATAATAGAGAGCAGAGGTGATGAAATGACAATAGATACAAAAGACATATTAAACAGCATACTTGAAAGTATATCCAGAATTGATTATATCAAACCCGAGGAAATCCCGGGGATAGATTTATATATGGACCAGGTGACCACCTTTATGGAGGACCACCTGCAATCCTCTAAGCGGCATCCGGAGGACAAGATTCTGACGAAGACAATGATAAACAACTATGCGAAGAATGATTTACTTCCTCCGCCGGTAAAAAAGAAATATTCCCGGGAGCATATGCTGATGCTGGTTTTTATCTATTATTTCAAAAACATACTTTCTATCAATGACATACAGACTCTTTTGGAACCCTTGGCCAGAGATTTTTTCCCCGGTGAAGGTACCATGGATTTAACAGATTTGTATAAGGAGATTATGGAACTGGAACTGGCTCAAATAGAACCCCTGGCTAAGGATGTAACGAAAAAATTTGGCCTGGCTTGGGATTCCTTTCAGGATGCGGCCCCCCAGGAGCAGGAATTTCTCCGAAAATTTGCTTTTATCTGTATGCTCAGCTTTGACGTATATGTAAAAAAACAAGTTATTGAAAATCTCATCGACCAGATGAGTGAGAAAGAAAAGGAAAAGAAATAACGGATGAGCACCTACCGTATACAAGAAGGCTATTCTTGTATACGGTTTTTTAGGAGTGAAAAGATATGATAAGCAGATGTAGCGTTAATAGGTTCATGGATATTGCAAGCGCATTACTGAAATTTAGCTTACCGTTAATTTTTAGCGGGATATTACAACAGCTTTATAATTGGGCCGATGCATTTATTGTTGGAAATGTAGAAGGTGAATTAGCACTGGCAGCGATTGGAGCAACAACGACCGTTGTTAACTTTTATGTGACAGCAATTACAGGATTTACATTAGGAGTGTCAATTTTCATTGCACAACAATACGGAAGCGGTGAAAGAGCATTTATTTCCACAATATTATCAACTTTTTCGATTTTTTTAGGCTGTATTTTTTTGGTATTGTCAGGATTAGGAATCTTTTTCACACACCCGCTGCTGCTTCTTTTACATACTACGGCAGACACTATTATCTTAGCAAAAGAATATTTGCAGATTATCTTTCTGGGCATACCTTTTCTTGCTGTATATAATGTTTATTCTGCTGCATTACGGGGTATCGGTGATAGTAAGGCACCTTTCTATTCCGTTTTATTATCTTCCATAGTAAATGTAATTTTGGATATAGTCTTCGTAGCATTTTTCCAATGGCATGTGGCAGGTGCGGCAATTGCCACCGTTATTTCGCAAGTGGCTATGACGGTTTATCTGATTATATATAGTATAAGAAAATACCATATTTTAAGATTTCCTGTCAATAAAATTGTATTTGATAAGAAAATACTTATTCATGGCTGTCGTTTTGGTATTCCACCTATGCTACAATCCAGTGTAAGTTCTATTGGCAGCCTGATTTTACAGAATTTTATGAACGGATTTGGAACAGCTACTGTAGCGGCAGTGACAACAGCTTACCGTGTTGATTCCATTGTTTTAGTTCCTATTATCAATCTCGGCTCTGGTATTTCAACGCTTGTAGCTCAAGATTATGGCTCTAGACAACTAAAAAAGGCAAAGAAAAATTTAGCTGTGGGAACCGGAATAATGGTAATTGTCTCGTTGCTGCTAACAGCCATAGTGATTTCTGTAGGTGGAAATTTAATTGCTATATTCGGAGCAGGACAGCAAGTAATTACCATAGGAGATAATTTTTTCCGCAGAATTGCAAGTTTCTATCTAATCTATGGATTAGCTACTGCTATTCGCAGTTATTTGGAAGGAGTGGGAGATGTAGTCTATTCAAGTTTTGCTGGTATTGTATCCCTTATTAGCCGTATTATTGCTTCATACACACTTGTTGCGATATTCTCCAACATGGTGATTGCCTATGCAGAAGCGTTTTCATGGATTGTCTTGCTGCTATTGTACATCATTCGAATGGTTTGGATAAATCGAAGAATGAAAGAGTCAAATACCCCGATGTAAGCATGCGGGGCACTAAGCATCGGGGTATTTGACCCTTGCGGCAGTTGCCAAATGGATGCAAGCATGTCCGCTTGGCTCGTTGCTCGCAGGAATAAAAACAGGAGTTATATCCCCCCGCCGGGCTTGTAGGCTTGTGAAATATTTGTTAAACTGACCCTGGATATAAATTCGGACATGTCTGTAAGGCTGTGCAAGAGGACTTGCCGTCCATACACCAGTCTGGAATTTTCATAAAAGCATGCAAGAGACAAGGGATGATAAATTATGGAACATATAGAAAAAAATACGGCCTTTTGCCTGGGAGATTTTACGGTAGAGCCAGGTACCAGAGCCAGTGGCTTTTTGCCTTTGGCTAACGGGGAGTTTTCCCTTCCTGTTACTATTTTAAACGGGGAAAGACCGGGAAAAACAGTGTTGATTACAGCAGGTATCCATAGCGGAGAGTATGTGGGAATTCAGTCTGCCATAGAGCTTTCCAACAGGCTGAAAATAGAAAAGATAGCAGGGACAGTTGTAATTGTAAAGGTTATCAACCGGGAAGCCTTTGAGAAGAGAAAGGGCAGTATGGGAATGGAAGACGGGAAAAATCTGAACCGTGTATTTCCCGGAAACCCGGAAGGAACCCAGACAGAACGGCTGGCCTGGGGGATTGAGAAGGAACTGTTTCCTATAGCAGATTATTATATTGATTTGCACAGTGGGGATGATTTCGAGCAGCTTACCCCCTATGTGTATTATGCAGGAGTTGCTTCGGAACAGGTGGTAAAAATGTCCAGGGAAATGGCAGAGCAGGCGGACCTGCCTTATATGGTCTGCTCTACTGTAGGCAGCGGCGGCTGCTATAATTATGCAGCAGCTTTGGGCATTCCCAGTATTCTGATTGAACGAGGTGGCATGGGAGCCTGGAGCCAGGAAGAAAGCCACTCCACCCGCCGGGACGTGCGGAACATTCTCTGCCATTTAGGTGTGTATCTGGGACAGAAAGATTACAGGACTTATTATCCTCTGGAGGTGAAAGATATTGTATACCAGGGGGCTACTTACGGAGGACTTTGGTATCCTTCCAAGGCTCCGGGAGACATGATTCGCCCGGGAGAGGTTCTGGGCGTGGTCAGGGACTATGAGGGACAGGTTCTGGAAGTATGCCGTGCGGAGACAGAAGGGGTAATTCTTTACCAGACCGGAAGCCTTCAGGTAGAGGAAGGCGGCCCTATGATTGCCTATGGAAGGATTTCCAGGGAGAAGGATGACCGGAAACAGAGGATAACCAATTATTGGACAAAGCGCAGTGAAAGCTTTAAAGAACAGAGGCGTGCAGAACTCCACAGCCATATGGCAGAACGGTGGATGGAGGAGATTGGAAAGTATCTTCCCGGAGACAAGAAGCTGAGGATATTGGACGTGGGCTGCGGCTCCGGATTTTTCACTATTCTTCTGGCAAGGGAAGGCCATCAGGTAACCGGTACGGATTTAACCCCGGATATGGTTACCCACGCAAGGGAATTGGCTGCAGAGGAGAGAGTGTCCTGTGATTTTCAGATAATGGACGGAGAAAATCTGGAATTTGAACAGGAGAGCTTTGACCTGGTGATTTCCAGAAATCTGACCTGGACCCTTCCGGATGCAAAGAGAGCCTATGGAGAGTGGATGCGGGTGCTGAAAAAGGATGGAATCCTGCTGAATTTTGATGCTAATTACGGGGCGGAGGATTTTGCAGATATCTCTCATCTGCCTAAAAATCATACCCATAATAAAGTGGGATTGGATATGATGCGGGAATGTGAGGAGATTAAGCGGCAGCTTCCTATCAGCTCTTATGTACGTCCGGCCTGGGATGTGGAAACTCTGGGAAATCTGGGAAGTGCAAGTTTGTCGCTGGATTTGGGAATAAGCAGAAGGGTATACAGAGAAAAGGATGCCTTTTATAATCCTACGCCTTTGTTTGCCCTATGTGCCAGAAAAGACGGATAAATACAGAGAAAAAGAAGAGGAATGAGATATGAGAAAGTATATTATCCAAAGACTGCTGCAGTTAATTCCCATCCTCCTTGGCATCACCTTCCTTTCATTTGCTCTTATGCATACCTCGGCGGCAGACGCTATTGATATTATGGAGCAAAATACAGGAACCGTCCTGTCTGAGGAAGCCAAGGCTCAGGCCAGGGAAGAGCTGGGTCTTGATAAATCCCTTCCCCGGCAATACGTTATCTGGCTGGGGAAGGTGCTGACCGGAGACATGGGGGAATCCTATGTTTCCGGCTATCCGGTGCTTTCTACCTTTATTTCCAAGCTTCCGGCAACCATTGCTTTGACCGTAAGTTCAGTGCTGGTTACCATACTGATTTCAGTTCCTCTGGGAATTTTGGCGGCAGTGAAGCAGAACCGGGCGGCAGATTATGTGATTCGTTTTTTTAGCTTTATCGGCAATTCTCTCCCTAATTTTTTTGTGTCGTTGCTGCTGATTTATTTCTTTGCCTTAAAGCTGAATTTGTTTCCTGTTATGGGAAATACCCAGGGATGGAAAAGTATTATTTTGCCTACAGTGACGCTGGCTTTAGCCATGGCTTCTAAATATACCAGGCAGGTAAGAGCTACGGTGCTGGAAGAATTAAATAAAGACTATGTTACCGGAGCCAGAGCCAGAGGTGTTAGGGAACACAAAATACTTTTTTTCAGCGTTTTGAAAGCTTCTCTTCTTACCATTGTTACCCTGCTTGCACTGTCTGTGGGATCTCTTCTGGGAGGAACAGCTATTGTAGAGTCTATTTTTATGTGGGACGGCGTGGGCAAAATGGCGGTGGATGCCATTACCATGAGGGACTATCCGGTAATACAGGCATATGTCATTTGGATGGCAGTGATTTATGTGGTTATCAATTTGATAACCGATATAATCTACCACTATCTTGACCCCAGAATTCGTCTTGGCCGGGAGGTGGGAAAATGACAGGTAATAAGCAAAAGTTGACAGAGCAGAAGCTGGTAAAGGATTATACAAAAATAAAGTTTGTGGTTTTGTCTGTGCTGGTGATAGCATTGCTGACGGTTTCTGCATTGGCTCCTTATCTTACTCCTTACGACCCCTATGCTCAGGATTTAAACCAGGCTCTGCAGCCGCCCAGCGCAGCTCATGTGCTGGGAACAGACCGCTATGGAAGGGATATGCTGTCCAGGGTTATCATGGGCTCCCAGACCACTATTTATTCTGCACTGCTTCTTGTGGTGATAATTACGGTGACAGGAACTTTGGCAGGTATTATCTGCGGATACACAGGGAGGAAAACAGACGCTATTCTTATGCGTATTTCCGATGTGTTTCTGGCTTTTCCGGGTATGGTTTTTGCCATTGCAGTGGCAGGCGTCATGGGAGGGGGCGTTATGAATGCAGTGGTAGCCCTGGCCTGTATTTCCTGGCCAAAATATGCCAGGATTGCCAGAAGCCAGGTTATGACAATAAAGGACTCTGCCTTTATAGCTGCAGCAAAGCTGGCGGGGACGGGCAGAATAAAAATGATTGGAAGACATATTCTTCCTAATATAGCAGGGCCCATAGTGGTGACGGCGGTACTGGATATAGGAACCATGATGATGGAAATTGCCGGTCTGTCTTTTTTGGGGCTGGGAGCGCTGCCGCCTATTGCAGAATGGGGCTCTATGATGAGCAATGGCAGAAGTATGCTGCAGACCTGCCCCTGGGTAATCCTGGCTCCGGGCTGTGCCATTTTTATTACGGTTATGCTGTTTAACCTATTGGGGGATACGGTGAGAGACCTTCTGGACCCCAGGAACAGAGGAAAGGAAACTATAGAGAGTGATTAGTGGTTACGGAAAGAGAACAAAAGGAGAAAAAAGAATGGGTAGAAAAGCAATTGCAGGACTGTTAAGCGTGACAATGTGTGCTTCTATTTTCGCAGGATGCGGAGGTTCTTCTGAGAACAATTCTTCCTCACAGGGCAATGCAGAAAACAAGACTTTTAACTACGGAACCACTGCCTATGGAGTAGAGATGGGGAATACAGGACTGAATCCCCATGAGGATTATTCCGGGTGGTCTGCAGTGCGCTACGGAGTAGGAGAAACCCTGTTCCGGTTTAATGAAAACATGGAGTTAGAGCCATGGCTGGCCGAGGGCTATGAGCAGATGGACGACTATACGGTAAAGATTACCTTAAAGGACAATATCACCTTTTCCAGCGGCAGAAGCCTTGACGGACAGGCGGTAAAGGAGTGTCTGGAACATTTGATTGCCGTACATGACAGAGCTCCGGGAGATTTAAAAATTAAAGAAATCAGGGCAGAAGGCCAGAGTGTTACCATCCAATCAGAGGAGAAGGTGCCTGCGCTTTTGAATTATTTAAGCGACCCTTACGGTGCTATTATTGATATGGACTTTGGAGTGACAGAGGACAAAAATGTGGCCGGTACAGGGCCTTTCATCGCTACTTATGTGTCAGACACGGAAATACAGTTAGAGAAAAATCCGGACTACTGGGGCAAAGAGGTGAAGATGGATAAGGTCAATGTAAAGGAGATTGTAGACGGGGATACGCTGACCATGGCCATGCAGTCAGGGGAGATTGACGCTGCGCAGGGACTGCCCTATGCCAGTCTCAGCCTTTTCCAGGATACTGAGACTTATAAAGTCAGTTCAGCGGATACCTCCAGAGTGTTTTTTGCCCAGATGAACTATGATACCCCTGCCCTCCGGGAAACTAACGTAAGAAAGGCCATTGCTATGGGCATAGACAAGGATGGCTTTACCAATAATCTTCTGAGCGGAAACGGAACCCCGGCGGTTGGGGTATTTCCCTCTAATTTTTCCTTTGGAAACCAGACCGTAAATGCACCGGAGTATAATCCTGAAGAAGGGAAAAAGCTGTTGGCAGAAGCCGGCTGGGAGGATACAGACGGAAATGGTTATGTAGATAAAAACGGAGAGGATTTGACCATTCGCTGGTTGACTTATCCGGGCCGCCAGGAGCTTCCCCTTCTTGCAGAATCTGTGCAGGCAACCTTAAAGGACATTGGCATCAAGGTGGAAGTAAATAATACAGAGAATACTCAGAATTTCCTGGAACAGGGGAACTGGGATATTTTTGCCAGCGCCTTTGTAACGGCGCCTACCGGGGACCCGGAATATTTTTTTACTACCCACTGCCTGAAGGATTCAGCGAAAAACAGAGGGAAATATTATAATGAGGAGCTGGAACAATTAGAAAAACAGCTTCACCAGGAATATGACACTGAGAAAAGAAGTGAATTGGCCGTGCAGATGCAGCAGATTCTTTTAGATGACTGCGGATTTGTTTTTGCCTCTCATTTAAAAATGTCCTTTGTCATGAAAAATAATGTGGTGGGATTTGAGGCCCATCCCTCGGATTATTATGAGATTACTGCAGATTTGGATTTTCAATAAACAGGATAGATAAAGGGAAGGGTATGATGAAACAGCCATTACTTGATATGCGGCATGTGGAAATCTGTTACAACGGACAGGCAGTGGTTCAGGATGTGTCTATACAGATGGAAGCAGGAGAAATTCTTGGAATTGTAGGGGAATCCGGCAGCGGAAAAAGTACCTTAGTCCGTTCGGCTATGGGCCTTTTAGGGAAAGCCGGAGCAGTGACCGGAGGAGAGATTTATTACAAAGGGAAAAATTTACTGGAGGCAGGTCAGGAGGCCTGGCGAACTCTCAGAGGGCCAGAAATGGGAATGATTTTTCAGAATACGGAAGCCTCTCTCTGCCCTATAAGGACCATTGAGGACCAGGTATATGAAAGTGTTTCGGAACATGAGAAAGCCAGCCGCAGCCAAGTCAGGGAGCGGGCTCTGGAGCTTTTTGACAAGATGAAGCTGCAGGATGGAGAGAGAATATTAAAGAGCTATCCCTTTGAACTTTCCGGAGGAATGAACCAGCGGGTGGGGATTATGATGGCCATGATACTAAAGCCTGCCCTTTTATTGGCAGATGAGCCTACCAGCGCACTAGATGTTACGGTACAGGCTCAGGTGGTGAGAGAGATGATGAAACTGAGAGATGGTTATGGTACAGGGATTGCCATAGTAACCCATAATATGGGAGTGGTAGAATATATGGCGGATAAGATTGCCGTGATGCACCAGGGCAGACTGGTGGAGTATGGACCTAAGGAGCAGGTTATCTATCACCCCCGGGAAGCGTATACAAAGAAATTACTGGGGGCTGTTTTGCGGATTCACAGAGGTTGAGAGAATGGATAAGATTTTGGAAGTGAAAAATCTGAAAAAAGTGTTTTATAAGGAAAAAAAGCCCTTTCCTGCGGTGGATAACCTTAGCTTTTTTCTGGAAAAGGGAGAATGTCTGGGATTGGTAGGAGAAAGCGGCTGCGGAAAAAGCACTGCCGCAAAAATCCTCACCAGACTATTGGAACCGGATGAGGGAAGTATCCTTCTGGATGGCAGGGAAATCCTTTCCATGAAAGGGAGAGAACTGAAAGAATTTTATGCAAAAGTCCAGATGGTTTTTCAGTCTCCACAGGATTCCTTTGACCCCAGACGTACTTTGGGAGATGGGATTATGGAAAGTATGAGAAACCGGGGATTGGGGAAAACAGAGGCGAAAAAGCGTATGTACAGTCTTCTGGAAATGACGGAGCTGCCCCCTGAAATAGCCGGACGCTATCCTCATGAAGTCAGCGGCGGACAATGCCAAAGAGCAGCTATAGCCAGGGCTCTGGCCATAGAGCCGGAGCTGATTATCTGTGACGAGGCAACCAGCGCTCTTGACGTGACAGTCCAGGCCCAGATTGTGGAGCTTTTAAAGAAATTGCAGAGGGAAATGGGACTTTCCCTTCTCTTGATATGCCATGATTTAGCCCTGGTGCAGGCAATGTGCCACAGGGTTCTGGTCATGTATGAAGGCCGCATTGTGGAGGAAGGAATCCCGGATGAAATCATAAAAAATCCAAGAGAAGAATATACAAGAATATTGATAGATTCGGTTTTTTAGAAAGAAATATATTTATAAAAACGCACCTGTAGAAGGGTGCGTTTTTGCATGTAATCGCACTTTCCGGTCTGCCAGAAGGCATCCCCCGTGCTCATACCGTCTTGCCCGTCCTATGTCTGAGTAACTGAGCAAGCAAGCTTGCCCAGCCACTCAGCCGCAGTCCGGGGCTTTCTTTAGTATATCGGGGGGATGGGGATAGGGACGGACTAGAGGGGAGTAAAATGGTGAAAAAAGTAAGGTAATGAAAGGGGATTTTTTGTTCCTGCAATAAAGTAAAAATATATCCCCCTATGTGGCTTACATGGGCTTTTTTCGTCCGTTATAATATGTAAAAACAACAAACTTACGGGAGGAAAATGGATGAAAAAAAGGGTGAAAGTTATAGCCGTGCTGCTCTGTACGGCCATAGTTTTTCTTACCGGATGTAAGGGGAAAGGGGATTCTGGAACCGTTTCTGTACAAGGGGAAGGGCAAGAAAAGAGTGGTTCGAAACAGCAGGAAAGCAGCATGGAAAATGAGAATAATACCTCGGAAGTAACCATCGGATTTACCAGTGAGGGAGATTCCTTCGACCCATGCACCGGTTTCGGGTATACAGGTTCTCCCATATACTCTACACTTGTGAAAGTAAACGGCGATGACCAGTTAGAGAATGACCTGGCTACAGAATATAAGGTAAGCGAAGATGCTTTAACCTGGACTTTTAAAATCCGGGATGATGTAAAGTTTACCAACGGAGAAGCTCTCAGGGCTTCAGATGTGACTTTTACCTTCAATACCACAAAAGAAAAGGCTACCTACATGGATTTAACTATGCTGGAGAGCTGTACAGCTCTTGACGATACTACGGTAGAGTTTAAGCTGTCTAAGCCCTGTGTGACTTTCATCTATACAGTGGCCCAGATGGGAATCGTACCGGAGAATGCATACAGCGACCAGTTTGGATTGGAAGCAGACCAGATTATTGGTTCCGGTCCCTATAAAATGGTACAGTGGGACAAAGGCCAGCAGTTTATTCTGGAAGCAAATGAGGACTATTATGGAGAACAGCCTGAGATTAAGCGGGCAGTGGTCTTAATCCAGACTGAAGAAGACGTAAGGCTGGTGGCTGCTCAGTCAGGAGAGGTGGATATTTCCCTTACTTCCGCAACTCTGGCCAATACAGAAATCGACGGGATGCATGTGGAGGAAGTGGAATCTGTGGATAACCGTGGTATTACCCTTCCTACAGTTCCAGACCAGGGCAAAGTGACAGAAGACGGATACAAAATCGGGAATAATATTACCTGTGATGTGAATGTAAGAAAGGCTCTCTGCTATGGGATTGACAGGGAACAGATTATTTCAGAAGCCCTGAACGGATATGCAGCTCCGGCTTATTCAGAGTGCGACGGTATGCCATGGTGGAATGAAGAAGATGTCATTGAGACAGATGTTGATTATGCCATAGAATTATTGGAAGAATCAGGCTGGACCGATACAGACGGAGATGGAATCCGTGAAAAGAATGGAGAGAAGCTTGCCTTTAATCTCATGTATTTTGCAGGAGATTCCATGCGTCAGGCAGTAGCTATGTCTGTGGCAAACCAGGCCAAGGAAAACATGGGATTTGATATTACAGTAGAAGGTGTCAGCGCAGATGATACCATTAAAAGAATGTTCTCTGAGCCTATGATTATGGGCTGGGGCTCTGACAGTCCTATGACTTCCTATATGCTTTATCACAGCAGCAATGCGGGCAAAACAGACTTTTACAATCCGGAATTTTATACCAGTGAGAAGACAGACAAATATCTGGATAAGGCAATGAATTCTCTTACTATTGAAGACTCTTATGAGTGGTGGCAGAAAGCACAGTGGGATGGAGAGACAGGTACTTCCATGAGAGGAGAAGCCCCCTGGGCCTTCTATGTGAACATGACGCATCTGTATTTTGTAAAAGACGGTTTGAATATCGGAAACCAGAGAATCCACGCTCATGGACAGGCATGGCCGTTAATTGCAAATCTGGCAGAATGGACCTGGGAATAATGAGGAAGGTTTATGAAGAATAAGTATTATCTGAAATTCATAGGGAAGTATCTGCTTCGTATCATAACTTTGCTGATTGCGGTCAGCATCATCAGCTTTGTTCTGGTGAGTTTATCGCCGGTGGACCCGGTACAGCAGTATGTAGGGGCTGTGCCTAATGTCAGTGTAGAGCAGAGGGCCAAAATTGCAGAATACTGGGGTTTAAATGACCCGCCTGTGGAGCGGTTTTTTGCCTGGGCCGGTTCTGTACTGCATGGAGACTTTGGGGTGTCCCTGCTGTACCGGCGGCCGGTACTGGATATTATTGTGGAGAAGTTTGGCACCTCTCTGGCTCTTATGATGACGGCATGGGTCTTTTCCGGTGTGCTGGGCTTTGCCATAGGCTGCATTATGGGAGTGTTTAATGGAAAATGGCCGGATAAGATTTTGAAGAAAATATGTCTGGTTATGTGTTCCATTCCCACTTTCTGGATTGGAATTGTATTTCTTATGGTCTTTTCTGTTATGCTGGGCTGGTTCCCCTTTGGCATGAGTGTTCCCCAGGGAGTACCTGCAGATGAGGTGACTCTATTGCAGACAATCCATCATTTGGTACTTCCTGCCCTGACGCTGAGCTTTTTGTCCTTTGCCAATGTGGCCCTTCATACCAGAGAGAAATTGGTGGATGTCCTGGAAAGTGATTATGTGCTGTTTGCCAGAGCCAGAGGAGAGTCGGCCTGGAGTGTGATGAAGCGTCACGGCTTTCGGAATATTTTGCTGCCTGCGGTAACCATGCAGTTCGGCTCCTTCAGCGAATTGTTCGGGGGTTCTGTACTGGCGGAGAATGTATTCTCTTATCCCGGCCTGGGAGCTGCCGCTTCTGCGGCAGGTATGAATTCAGATGTCCCTTTGCTTTTAGGAATTACCTTGTTCAGCGCAATCTTTGTTTTTGTGGGAAACATGCTTGCCAATATTATTTACGGGATTGTAGACCCGCAGATAAGGGAGGGATATGGAAATGAGTAATACAGCAGTGCAGAGGAAGCCTCTTGTGGCAGGAAAAAGAAAATTCTATTTAAACCGCAGAACAAAGACCATTGTATTTGACGGACTGACTTTAGCTGTATTGG
>CABSEJ010000097.1 GCA_902476765.1 uncultured Blautia sp. | reverse complement strand
CCCCCCTGCCATAAGAATTCTCTGGAGCGAAGGAAAGGTCTTGTGGTTTTCTCCCAGCGCACTACAGAACACCATTGGTTATATACCTTGGGCAAATCTCTGTGAGACTGGATTTCCTTAGCATACATATCGCAGAAAAGGGTTTCAGAAGTAGGACGGACACAAAGTCTTTCCTGTAATGGCTCCAGGCCTCCGTGTGTTACCCAGGCCACCTCCGGCGCAAAACCTTCTACATGGTCTTTCTCCTTTTGCAGCAGGCTCTCGGGAATAAACATAGGCAGGTACACATTCTCTACCCCTGTCTCCTTAAATCTTCTGTCCAGCTCATGCTGGATATTCTCCCAAATGGCATAGCCGGCCGGCTTAATCACCATACAGCCCTTAACGCTGGTATAGTCAATCAAATCTGCCTTCTTTACCACATCCGTATACCACTGGGCAAAGTCCTCCTCCATGGAGGTAATCGCTTCTACTAATTTCTTATCCTTAGCCATAACAAATCTCCTCTTTCTCTTATATTTTGACCATGCCTGCCTCAGCCGGCATATCCAACATACAAAAAGACATCGTATCCCTGAAAAAGGGACCGATGTCTTCCTTCGGCGGTACCACCCTGATTAACAGTTCTCTCCCAAACTGCTCACTCTGTCTCCGTTAACGCCGGAGTCTGCGGTCTGCTCCTCGCAGACAGCTCCAAGGCGGGTTCTCTTCGTTTCGGGCAGAAGCCTCTCACCCAACAGCTCCCTCTCTTTGGCCCTCTGCGAAAATACTTTTCCTCTTCTTCGCCGATTTTCCTTATGTCCTTCTCTGCATTTTATTGGAATTTCTTTTTTTTGTCAAGTACCATAACTCAAAAACTGAGCTATAAATCCAGGTAACAGTTCAGCCTTGCTGAACCGTTACAAATCCAGTTCAATCTTTCTTCCGGTGCTGTTATACTGATAATACCGGACTCCCGCTGCGTCCAACATACGCTTAGAAGCTTTGACTGCAGGTGTATCTGCATATTTATCACAGCCGTATACAATAGTCTTGATACCTGCCTGTATAATTGCCTTTGCGCACTCATTGCAGGGAAACAGGGACACATACAGCTTGGCTCCTTCCAGAGAGCCTCCCCTGTAGTTCAAAATCGCATTCAGTTCACTGTGGGTCACATAAAAATACTTGGTATCCATGTTTTCCCCTTCCCTGGCCCAGGGAAACTCATCGTCTGAGCAGCCCATAGGAAAGCCGTTATAGCCCATAGAGAGTATTTTATTGTCCTGACTGACAATACAGCTTCCCACCTGCGAATTGGGGTCTTTTGAGCGCATACCGGAAAGCTCCGCAACCCCCATAAAATATTCATCCCAGGAAATATATCCCTCTCTCTTTCCCGACATTATACACACCTCCTACTACTTATGCTACTCTTGCATAGTCAATAACAGAAAATTTCGTATCTACTTGGTTCCGAAAATCCGGTCTCCCGCATCTCCCAGTCCCGGCACAATATAGCCATGTTCATTGAGATGGTCGTCCAGAGCGCCGATATAAATGTCCACATCCGGATGGGCCTTAGCAAGAGCCTCCACACCTTCAGGAGCAGCGATAATACAGAGGAAATGGATATTTTTTACACCTTTTTCCTTCAGCATGGTAATGGCTGCCACCGCAGACCCTCCTGTGGCCAGCATAGGGTCTGTGACAAACACTTCTCTCTCCCCGCAGTCTGCAGGAAGTTTGCAGTAATACTCCACCGGCTTCAGGGTTTCCGGGTCCCGGTAAAGGCCGATATGGCCCACCTTGCCCGCCGGCCCCATACTCAGCATTCCTTCTACCATACCAAGACCAGCCCTGAGAATAGGCACCACTGCCATTTTCTTGCCGGCCAGTTCCTTGACTGTAGTTTCCGTAATAGGCGTCTCTATCTTCACATCCGCCAGCTTCAGGTTTCTGGTGGCCTCGTAAGCCATAAACATGGCAATTTCGCTGACCAGTTCCCGGAACTCCTTAGAGCTTGTCTCCTTTCTGCGGATAATTCCGATTTTATGCTGAATCAGGGGATGTTCCATAATCATTGTTTTCGCCATTTTTATTCTCCTTTGCATGTAGCTGTTCTATCAGTCTTCCATTAAATCAATTCTTCTCTGGTGTCTCTCGTCGTGGGAAAACTCTGTGTGGAGGAAGGTATCCACAATCTTCACGGCCAGGCCGGGGCCCACTACTCTGCCGCCCAGAGCCAGGATATTAGCGTCATTGTGAAGCCTGGTAGCCTCTGCGCTAAAGCAGTCCGTACACAAAGCAGCACGGATTCCCTTCATCTTATTTGCGGTAATGGAAATACCGATTCCCGTACCGCAAATCAGGATTCCCTTATCACACTCTCCATCCTGAATAGCCTTTCCAACCTTTTTTGCGTACACCGGATAATCTACAGACTGTGTACTGTCACAGCCGAAATCCTTATAGGGAAGCTTCTGTTCCTCCAGATATTTAATAATTTCCAGCTTCAATTCATAGCCCCCATGATCACAACCTAATGCTATCATTCTTGTATCCTCCTCGTTATTATTTTTCCTTATCCAACAATATTTTTCAAAGATTTTCCCTTCTTAATACATCCTTCTTTTCGCATGCTAAAAAGCATGGTCTTTAAAGTCCGCCGGCATTTTTAGGTACTCCTTTACAGACTTATCATATGATGCCCAGCCGCCTTCAAAAGACGGTTCATAATAGCCGGGCCCATTTTGGGAGTCTGAAAAGCCTCGGAATAAATACAGTCCACGTCCTCCCGGTCAAAATCCCGCAATATAGCAAACAGATGTCTGGCAATTTCTTCCTCCTCCTGTCTGCTGCCAATGCTTTTCACCACAGCACCCTGGTACAGGCTGCTGGTCTCCCGGGCAGCAATTACCCCTGCCTTTTTCCCTTTTTCCGCCAGTCTTTGGCACTGTTCGTTGATATAGTCCGCCACTTCTCTCTCATTGCCCTCCACAATAGTCAACTGGGCTTTTGGCGCATAATGGCGGTATTTCATTCCCGGAGCTTTTGGTTTTACTTTCTCGTCCGTAATCAGAAGTCCTTTATCCATGCGAACAGGGCCGATAACCTCCTCAATCATGGTTTGATTTACATAACCCGGCCTAAGGATAATCGGGATATCCTCTGTAAAATCTACAATGGTGGACTCCAACCCGATTCCCCCATCCACTATCATTTCTATCTTTCCCTGTAAATCTTCTATGACATGCTCCGCTTTGGTAGGGCTTGGCCTGCCGGAAGTATTGGCACTGGGCGCAGCCACATATCCGCCCCCTGCCCGAATCAGGGCAAGAGCCACCGGATGGCTGGGCATACGCACTGCTACGCTTTCCAGGCCTCCTGTTGTCTCATAAGGCACTTCCCGGCTTTTCCTGAAAATCATGGTAAGAGGTCCGGGCCAAAATTTCTCCGCCAGTTTTTTTGCTTTAAGGGGAACGCTCTTCACCAGTTTCCCCAGACTGTCCATATCAGCAATATGGATAATCAGGGGGTTATCGGAAGGCCTGCCTTTAGCGGTATAAATTTTTCTGGAAGAATCGGGATTCATCCCGTCTCCGCCCAGTCCATACACAGTTTCCGTGGGAAAGGCCACAAGGCCTCCATTTTTCAGGATTTCTCCGGCCTCCCTCAGAGCACCACTGTCAGGATTTTGTTTATCTACTGTGATTACCTTTGTATTCACTTTACAACCTCTTCTTCCTAAACCTAGTTTAAACCAGATTTATCATAACACATTTACGGCTTCCTTTTCCACCGTTTTTAAAAAATTTAGAATTCCGTCGCAAATTGCTCTGGCACATTTTTTCTGATAATCTTTTGTCTTCAATAGCTCAGCCTCCCTCTGATTGGTAAGAAATCCTGTTTCTACAATATTCAGTACACCCTGACTCTTTTTCAGCAGATAGTAGGTACTGTTGGCCTTTTCCGTCCTGGGTCTCAGCACTTTAAGCTGGCTGTTCAGTTCCTCCTGGATACAGCCTGCCAGTTCCTTTCCCTGCTGGGAATCCTTATAATAAAATACCTGTGGCCCGCATACAGATTCATCGGAATAGCTGTTTTGATGGATGCTCACCGTCAGAAGGGGCTCTGTTTCCTTAATCAGAGCACAGCGATTTTGCATATCCTGAATTTTCTTGTTGCTGCTGTCCTCATCATACAGACCTTCGTCCTCGTCTCTGGTAAGCACTGTCTCATACCCCTCTTTCTCCAGGTAACCGGCTAAGTATTTGGCAATTTTCAGATTAATCTCCTTTTCCTCCAATCCGTCAATGCCTACCACGCCAGGGTCAATTCCACCGTGTCCGCTGTCAATGACAATCACCCCTTTTGATTCTTCTACTTTTTTGCTCACCATCAGCGCTCCCTCCCTGGACAACAGATACAGGGCGCAGAGCATACATACTGCCATGATACTTCTTATCCAGCGCTTTTTCATAATAAACTCCCGAGCTCTTCGTCCTTAAAATATATGCACAAAGCCGGATTTATAACATGGAAAAAGCCGCCCATAAACAGCTTAAAGCTATTTATGAAGCGGCCTTTTCAGTTCATCAGCAGGTATCTCGTAACCGAATAGAAAATCTGATTTTTATTCTGGTATACAAACAAAGTTTCGAAAACGCTGTAAATTCTTATTTCACAGCACCGTTTACAACACCGTTCAAAATCTGCTTCTGGCAAACCAGATAGAAAATCAGAATCGGAATCAGGGCCAGCAGATAAGATGCGAAGGCCAGGTTGTAGTTTGTTCCGAACTGTGTCTGGAAGTTCAACTGTGCCAAAGGCAGGGTGTTTACATCTGTTCCGGACAGGATAACCAGAGGAGTCATAACGTCATTCCATGTACCCAGAGCTGTAAGAACAGCTACTGTAGCATGCATGGGTTTCATGATTGGGAAGATAATGCTCCAGTAGGTTTTCCAGGTTGTGGCACCGTCTACCCTTGCTGCTTCTTCAAGAGCCAGCGGGATATTTTTCAGGTAGCCAGAATACAGCAGCAGGTTCATGGGCATATAGAATACGGTGTACAAAAGAATAACACCTACTCTGTTAGCCAGTCCCATCTGTGCAGTCAGCTTTACAACAGGCATCATCAGAATTGCAAAAGGCACGAACATACCGCTTACAATATACAGATAAATAAAGCTGTAAGCTTTGCTGTGAGCCATGCTTCTTCCGATGGCATAGCCTGCCAGTGAGTGGATGATTACCGCCAAAACAATGGCAATAACCGTAATCAATATACTGTTTGCCAGAGAATTCCAGAAGTCTGTAACTTCCATGGCCTGGCTGAAATTGCTGAAGCTCCAGGAGCTGGGGAAAGCCAGGGCTCCTGCAATATCATTTGTCATTTCCGATGGCTGCTTAAAAGCAATGATGATAGTCATATACAATGGGAAGAAGATAGTTAAGCAACCGATAATCAAGAGAATTGTAATCGGCCAGTTCGTACGTGCCGTCTGTTTATTTCCTTTTCTATTCATTATAACTGCTCCTCCTTACTTCCTGTAAATTTCATCTGGGCCACAGAAATTACCACGATTACGATAAAGAAGATTACCGCATTGGCACTCTGGAAACCAAACTGTCCGCCGCTCATACCATTGTTGTAAATCAGGTAAGAGATAGACTCTGTACTCTGTGCAGGACCACCCTTTGTCAAAGCCATAATCTGGTCGAATACCATCAGGAAGTTCTTCATACACAGCACCATGTTAATGGAAAAGAACGGAATAATCAGCGGGAAGGTCAGGTTCTTAAATTTGCTCCAGCCTGTAGCCCCGTCGATGGAACCTGCTTCGTATACATCTTCCGGTACAGTCTGAAGGCCGGAAATGTAAATAATGGTATTCATGGCCACGGACTGCCAGCATGCTACAAGCACGATAGCCACCCATGCAGAATTCTCACTGGAAAGCATACTGCTGGAGAGAAAACCGATGCCCATGCTCTTTCCTACTGTTGGGAGAATGTAGGTAAAGATAAAGCTGAAGATATAACCTACTACCAGTCCTCCAAGTACATTAGGAATGAAATAAATTCCTCTCAATGCACTTTTAGCTCTGATTTTACTGTTTAAGCCTAAAGCCAGAATCAAACTCACCACGTTTGTCACAATAGTGCTGACGATGGCAAATTTAAAAGTAAAAAGATAAGACTTTCCTACTCTGGCGTCTGTAAACAGGTCCGCATAGTTACGCAATCCTACAAAGTCATAAGTTCCGTAGCCTTTATAGTTAGTAAAACTGTAAATCACACCGTTAATCAGCGGCAGGGTATTGAACATGAAGAACAAAATCAATACCGGAATTGTAATACACAGAAAGGTTTTCTGTCTGTTTCCCATCTTTTTCTTCATTCTAAACTCTCCTCCTATTCTGCATCAGGATGCTCTTCCTGGTATTCCTGCACCTTTCGGATAATGTCACGGTTGTAACGCTCCCACTCTGTATCAAATCTTGTCAGGAAAGTATCCATAGCGTCATCCCCTGTATCCAGCAGATATGTCTGAATCATAGCGTCTACTGCCATCTCGCTTGGATAGTGGTGATCCTGATAATCGGCCATCTTGCCCTCTTCAATATAGGTCTTCATGCCGTCCAGCATAGGTGCCAGCTCAAAGTCCCCCTCTTTACAGGGAACTGCATTCTGGTTATCCAGGTACATCTGCACGTTTTCATCCTCCTGAAGGAAACGGAGAACTTCATAAGCTGCTTCTTTATTTTCACACTCTGCCAGCACAGAAAACTGAAGGTCATTTCCTGAATTCAGGATATTTTCATCTTCTGTCTCTCCTGCAGGCATTACAAAGGAATCAATATTAATGTCCGGATTTACAGACTGAATCTGAGGTACTGCGTAGCTTCCGATAGGATACATAACAGACTCTCCGTTAGCAAAGGCTGTACATGCATCGTTATAACTGTAAGCGAATGGGTCGTCCTGGGCGTAATCCAGAAGAGCTTTTGTTTTCTCTGCTACTGCCCGGTAATTCTCCGTAAAGGTAGTTTCTCCTCTGTTTACCTGAGCGCAAACATCTGATGGAGCCAGGTCTACGGAAATGGCATTCCAGGGAGCCAGACAGGTCCATGTATCTCTGAATCCGAAATAGAAAGGCTGGAGTCCTTCTGCCTGAATATCCTCGCAAAGAGAAATCAACTCATCCCATGTAGTAGGAATTTCCCATCCATACTCGTCAAATATGTCCTTGTTATACAGTACGCCGGCAGCGTTAGCCGCATAAGGCATAGCATAAACTCCGTCCATAGGAACAAACTCCAGTTCCTTGTCAATGTCCAGATAAACTTGCTTCACATCTTCTAAGCCGTCGTAATCAGAAATATCCATCAGAAGGCCTGCATCCAGGAAATTGGAGTAATTCATATCTCCGCCGATTCCTATAATGTCCGGATAATCCTCCCGGATAAATCTGGTTTTCATAATTGTAGTGGCATCGTTTGGTGAATCAATTTTCAGCTCAATGTCATCGTGGGTGGCATTAAACTTCTCTTCCAGCTCCTCAAACACACTTACTGCTTCCATCTTGTACTGAATCATTTCAATCTGGATTTTTCCGTTGTTTTCGGAACCAAGGCTGCACCCGGACATCACTCCTGCTGCTGCCATAATAGCGGCCATACTCAGGCCCACAGCGGCAATCTTTTTTCTTCTCATTTCCTCATTCCCCTTTCCTTCTGATTACCATTTTAGCTTCATAAGGACGAAGCTTTCCGAATTCCCCTTCTTCTTCATAATTGGAAAGCAGTACCTCTTTTCCCTTCCAACATGAAGAAAGCTCATAGGAAACCTCCTGCCCTTTAAAGTTACATAATACTAAGAGCTTCTCCTCCTGGGTCTCTCTGGTATAAGCAAAAATCGAAGCATCCTCTTCCATAAGAAGCTGAAACCTGCCCTCTGTTAAAATCGGTTCAGCTTTTCTCAGCTTTATAAGCTTTTGATAATAATAGAAAACAGAATCCTGGTCAATCAGCTCTTCCCTGGCGTTTATCATTGTATAGTTGGGATTACAGCGAATCCAGGGGGTCCCTGTTGTGAAACCGGCATTGAGCCCCTCATTCCACTGCATGGGTGTTCTGGCGTTATCTCTGCCTTTTGCATAGATAGAACGCATAATGTCTTCTTCTTCATAACCGGCTTCTTTACGTTCTTTATACATATTGAGAGATTCAATATCCCTGTACTCGTTTATGTCAAACTGCACATTGGTCATTCCCAGCTCTTCGCCCTGATATATGTAAGGAGTCCCCTGCATGCCGTGAAGGAAAGTAGCCAGCATCTTAGCCGATTCCACCCTGTATTTTCCATCGTCTCCAAAGTGGGACACTGCTCTGGGCAAATCATGGTTGCTGATAAAAAGGCTGTTCCATCCCTTCTGGTAAAGACTTGTCTGCCATTTTTCAAATACCTTCTTAAACTCTACAAAAGGCAGTTCCCGCAAATCCCATTTTTCCTTTCCAGGCTGCTGGTCTAGCAGCATATGCTCAAACTGGAATACCATAGAAAGCTCAGAACCATCCGGATTACTGTAAAGCATAGCGCTTTCTGGGGTAGCGCTCCAGGCTTCGCCTACTGTCACCAAATCCTTTCTCTGGAAAGTGGCCTTACTCATTTCCTTCAGATACGGATGAAGCATTTTCCCCTCGGCCATCCGCATATTGTCGGTTTCTTTGCCAATCAGGTCGATAACATCCAGGCGGAAACCTCCCACCCCTCTGTCTATCCACCAGTTAATCATCTTGTAAATTTCCTGGCGCAATTTGGGGTTTTCCCAGTTTAAATCCGGCTGCTTTTTGGAAAACTGGTGAAGATAATACTGGCCGCATTCCGGCACCCACTGCCAGGCCGGTCCGCTGAAGGCTGATTTCAACTCATTAGGATAAGTTCCCTCTTCCCCGTCTCTCCACACATAATAATCATGGTAGGGGTTGTCCTTTCCTTTTTTCGCTTCCAAAAACCAGGGATGCTCGTCTGAGGTATGATTCAGAACCAAGTCCATAATAATACGGATATTTTTCTTTCCTGCCTCCTGAATCAACATGTCCATATCCTGAAGATTACCGAAAAGGGAATCAATGTCCTGGTAGTCGGATATGTCATAGCCGTTGTCATCCTGGGGGGATTTGTAGACCGGTGAAAGCCAGATTGCGTCAATTCCCAGTTTTTCCAGATAGTCCAGCTTCTGGATAATACCGGGAATATCACCTACACCGTCTCCGTTGCTGTCATAAAAACTGCGTGGATAGACTTGGTAAATTACTGCATTTTTCCACCACTTATTTGTGCTTCTTTCCATTCCCCTCACTCCTTTCGTCTAATCCTATGTCAGTAATTCTAATTAGTTATGTGAGGTTTTACAATAAGTTTTGCGCAAAACTGCATAATTTTACAAATTCTATCCACGCATTTTGTTCACTTTATACAATATTTAGTTTTTCTTCCAGATATTTCTCACGCTCTCCCTGACAATCAGTTCTGTGGGAAGCTCCATGCTTCTGGCCAAAACCTCTTCCCCGTAGAGCCGCTTCAAAAACAGGCGTACCGCCTCCACTCCCTTCTGTCTGGGTGACTGTCTTACCGTAGTAAGGGTAGGTCTGGATAATCTGGCGTACACATTATCGTCAAAGCCTACCACCGACATTTCCTCCGGTACTCTCAGGTTCTTAGAAAAAAATACATTGATGGCCTCGTTTGCATATAAATCAGCAGCAAAAAACGCAGCCGTATATCCATTTTCCCTGGCATTCCTTGCGAAGTTTCTCAGAACTTCATACCTGAGATTATTATCCTGGGGAAGGAAATACGAATCTTCTTCCTCATAAGGAATACCGTATTTTTTCAAGGCATCCCCATACCCCATAAGGCGGGCCTTATTACTGGCAATGGGAATTTCCTGGTCACAGAAAAAAGCAATTTTTCTATGACCCTGCTTAATCAGGTAGGAAACAATTTCTCTTGCTCCTTCTCTGTCCCTCAAGCCAATGTTATCGTAATCACCTTCGCCGCAATCCACAAAAATCATAGGCTTGGCAGTACGTTTACGCAAGTCTTCACACCGCACCGGATCGCAGCCTAAGATAATGGCTCCCTCCACATTGTGAATGGGAAGCTTTCGCAAAAGCTCATCCTCCGTTTTTGTGGTACTGCAGACCACACTCCTTCCAGCCCTGTCCAGCTCTTTTTCTATGGATTCAAAAAGCTCAGCACAGAAGGGGTCCGTAAAAATCCTCTCTCTTTCCTCAAAAAAGAACTGTACAATCACCAGACGCAGTTCCTCCTGGGTTCCACGTCCGCCCTTTTGCTCCGGAACATAGTGATTTTTCACCAGAACTTCTTCTATACGTTTTCTGGTAGTCTCTGACATTTTCTCTGTTTTGCCGTTTATCACATTGGAAACCGTGGTAGGACTGACTCCCAGCTGACTGGCAATCTCTTTTATTGTAACCATATTTTCCACCCCTACGCCAAGTTTTTACTACATATCTTCCAACTCTTCATCCAGCATAGCATCGTCTTCCTCGCTTAAAAGCTTGGAAATCTGGAGAGCCAGCTTGCTGTCCTCATCCTCTTCCTCGTCTTCCTCATCAAATTCTTCCAGCTGGGCTATATCGTCCATAGCGTCCAGCAAATCCAGCTCCTGGGTGTCTCCCAGATGGAGTTCTTCTTTGTTTTCCTCTTCCTGAGGCTGGCTGTTCTCCAGCTCCATCTTCTGAATTTCCAGTTCCATCTCGTCTTCAATATCATTGAGAGAGGTGGGCATGCTGCTGATAATCTGATGTACCTCTTTATAGGAGGACATAAATCTTTTCTGAGCCTGGTTAATCAATTCCACAATACCGTTCATTTCCTCCTGGACAGCCAAATATTTTTTCTTGCCCTCCAAAAGCTTGTCATCAATCTCTGACTGCACGGATTCCACCCTTCTTCTGGCCTCTGCTTCAGCCTCGGCAATCATACTGCGGCATTTTTCCTCAGCCTCTTTTTCCATATTATCAGCCCTGACCTTAGCCTCAAATACCAGGCTTCCGATGCTCTCATAGTTGTCCACATATTTCTGGTATTTTTCTCGGATGGTTTCCTCCAGGCGCATCTGGGTATCATCCTTCAGCTCAATTCTTTTCTGAAGCTCCGCAATCTTAGCATCCTTCTCCGCAATCTGCTTCTTATAAGCTGTCTGCTGTTCCGCCATCTCGTCTCTCAGCTTTTGAATCAGCTCCTGCACCTCTTCTTTATCATATCCTCCCATTAAGGTTGTTTTAAACATATCGTGTTCTGCCATGATACTCCACCTCTCATTTTTCTATTGTACATACTTACTGATAATTTCCCATACATCCGGCCGTTCAAAGCCCAGCTTCCAAGCAGCTACTCCGGCCAGCTCATATTGTTCTATCAGCTTCAGCTTCTCTTCCAGGGACTCTTCGTCCTCCAGCCACATCTTCAGGACTCCGTTATCTATCTGTGCTTCCGCATAGTTCTGAGACACATCCTTATTCCAGTATACATCCATTCCGTTTTCCTGTACATATGCATCTGCTTCGTCCATACCGAAAACCTCACTGGTAACCACACCATTGTTGGACTGGGTCCACAATCTGGTATAGAAAGGAACACCATTGATTACTTTTTCCTTGGGAACCTCTTTCAGGGTCTGGACAATTCCCTCTTCCACAAAAGGCAGGGAAGCCACAGAACCCGGCTGTTCAGAGCCCACTGTATGCTCGTCATATCCCATAATAATCACATAATCCGCCAGTACCCCCTGTTCCTTCCTGTTATAAAAGGCCGTATACTGAGGCACCGGATTGTCAATGGAAAGCACCAGCTTGTTGTTTCTGCAGGCCACGGAAAGCTCCCGTACAAACTGCAGGAAATGGGGGGCTTCTTCCTGGGTCAATGCTTCAAAGTCCAGATTTATGCCATCCATACCTACCCGCTTTGCCTCTTCCAGAAGCTTCTCAATGATATGGGCTCTGGCGCTTCCGGAGGACAAGGTTTCCAGAGTGCTGACCTGGTCGTTAAAATTGTCAATCAATCCCCAAACTTCCATGCCTTTAGCATGTGCCTGATTCACATAGTCACTGCTGGCCAAAGAAGAAATAGCTCCCTCTGTGCTTACTACAGAAAACCATGTGGGGGAAATCACATTTACACCGGTAACATTCTGAATGACCTGTTCCAGGGCCTGGTTGGCTGCTTCTGAGGTCACCTGATGCCAAGCCAGATTTATCTTATAATCTCTGGTAAGGC